>JBCDDI010000098.1:0-9356 GCA_039180365.1 Pseudomonadota bacterium | reverse complement strand
CCGGCTGAGATTGCCCTGGCCTAGCTCAAGCGCTGGCCGATCATGATTCGATGCCCGTCCGGTGTGCGGAGGCCAAATTCCCGGATGCCCCAGGGTTCGTCCGCGAGATCTTTGATGAGTTCTGCACCGACGGTTGTTGCGTGGTCGTGGAGGGCTTTTGCGTCTTCCACGTGCAAGTAGGCGAAATAGGAATGATCGCCGGTTTCTTCGGCAGGCATTGCGTCAGGACAGGCGCCGATCTGCAGGCGCACCGGGCCACGGGCCATAAAGCGCCAGCCGGGTGCCTCGATGTTCAGATCTTCGAAGCCGAGGACGTCCTGGTAAAAGGCAGCCGAAGCGTCGATGTCGTGAACGGCAAGCACGAAGCTCGCGGCGGTGTAGTTCGGTTCAATGCTCACGGTAAGCCCTCATCCTGGCGCGGTAGCCGTGCCGCGGCGTTTTCGAGAATCCGGCGTCGTTCGGCGTTACTGGCCCGGGACCAGGCGCCAATTTCATCGAGGCTGCGACCGCAGCCCAGGCAGACGTCGTTTTCATCCAGCTGACAGACCTTCACGCAGGGTGAAGTGATTGAGGGCTGTGGATCCGTGCCGTTCATAGGCGGGCAAGCTAGCGGAGCCTGCGCGCTGCCGCAAGCTGGGAACCGACGATCCTGTCCCTGAATCGGCGGTGACGTTTCAGCTGTCGGTTCGTGTGTCTTCGAGACGGTAGCGCTGACAAGCTCCGTCGCCTGCCTTAAGGTCTCGTCCCGTAAAGTCTATGAAACAGGTAAGGGGAGCACGATGAAAACATCCATTGGCGTCGGCGGTTACGCCCGGGGCGATATCACCGGGGCGGCGAAGTTTGTGCAGGCGGCAGACGCGCTCGGCGTGGACTATGTCTGGTCCGCGGAAGCCTGGGGTCAGGACGCGGTCACTTCCCTGGCTTATCTCGCCGGTAAAACAGAGCGCATCAAACTCGGCACCGGCATCATGCAGATCAGTGCCCGCGTCCCCGCGATGACGGCCATGACCGCACTGTCCCTGAATGCGCTCTCCGGCGGACGCTTCGTGCTCGGCCTTGGTGCCAGTGGTCCGCAGGTGGTGGAAGGTTTGCATGGCGCCGATTACCGGGCACCGCTGACACGCCTGAGAGAAACCGTCGATATCTGCCGTATGGCCTTTCGTGGCGAAAAACTCGCCTATGAAGGCAAGAAGATCACCCTGCCGCGCCCGGGTGGGGAAGGTAAGGCGATCCGCCTGGACCATCCGCCCGCAGATATTCCGATTTTTCTCGCGACGCTCGGACCGAAGTCTCTGGAGTACACGGGTGCAGCGGCGGATGGCTGGCTCGGTACTTCCTTCTCACCGGATCACGCCGGGGCGCACCTGGATTTTATCCGCAAGGGTGCAAGCGACGCGGGTCGTGCCGTGGATGCCGTGGAGCTGCATGCGGCGGTCGGTATCGCCATAGGCGAAGACGTACAAGGCATGATCGACAGCCGCAAGGCCGGGGTGGCATTTCAGATGGGTGCCATGGGCTCGGCGCAGACGAACTTCTACAACGAAGCCTTCCAGCGCGCCGGCTACACGGACGACGCCCTGGCCATTCAACAGCTCTGGCTCGACGGCAAACGCAAGGAAGCCGCCCAACGGGTGCCGGACGCGATGGTCACGGAGTTTCAGGCCATCGGCACCCGAGACATGGTCAAGGAACGCCTCGCCCGCTACAAAGCCGTGGGCATCAACGCTCTCGATCTGCGCCTCGAGCAGGGCGGCGATTCCGGCGAACGCCGCACGCGTCTCGAAGACGTCATGGAGATCGTCTCCGAGCTTTGAGCGTTAGCGGAGCGCGTCGCCGAGGGCGGCCAGAAAGCTGCGCTGCAGGCGGCGACTGATCGCGGCATCGGGCACGAACATATCTGCGCCGTGATAGAGGCCGGGGAATACGGCGAGTTCGCAGGGGACGTTAGCAGCGTTGAGGCGCTGGGCGTAAGCCACGTCTTCGTCACGGAACAGATCTTCGGCGCCGACGCAGACGTAGGCAGGCGGCAGGCCAGAGAGATCGCTGGCCCGGGTCGCAGCGGCGTAGGCCGGGGCATCGAGGCCGGGTTCGCCGTCGAGATACATCTCCCAGGCGCGGAACGACGTGCCCTGATTCCAGACCGGATGATTTTCGTACTGGCCGGATTCCGTGTCGTGGAGATTGTCGACCATCGGGTAGAGCAGCAGCTGCAGAGCGAGCGGATGATTGGCCCGATCCCGGTTCATGAGCGCGACTCCCGCTGCCATGCCGCCGCCGGCGCTGGCCCCGCCGATCGCAACGCGCGTGCTGTCGATACCCAGGCTCTCAGCGTTGGCGAACATCCATTCAAGCACCGCGTAACAGTCCTCGGGACCGGCCGGGAAGGGATGTTCCGGAGCAAGTCGGTACTCGACCGAAAGCACCGTGCAATCGAGTTCGTGGGCGATCGTTCGCGCCCGCTCGTCCTGGGCGGAACCGATCAGGTAGCCGCCGCCATGAATCCAGAGTAGAACGCTCTGCCCGGGTCGCTTTTCTTTTCGATAGACATAAACGGGTACGTCGCCGTCCGGACCAGGGACGCTCAGAACGTCCTCGTCGACTTGATAGGGAGGCTCCGGCGTCGGCTGGTTAGCCAGGAGCTCGCGAATCATGGCGACGTTCTCGCGGGTGATCTCGAGCGGAGGCAGCGCTTCCAGGGCGGGCTTCAGTTCCGGGTCGATTTTGTCGTAGTCGAGGAGCATGGCGATCTCGTGGTTAGCGGAAGCCCGCATGCTACCGCTTTTTTTACCGGTCGCGCGTGCCCGGCCGCGGCCTGTATTTGTCCTGGCCCGCACCGGGTCTGCTATGGTCGGCCTTCCCAGGGAAGGAACTTCAGAAAGGAACTCGAGACTCATGATGAAAGGAATGCTCGCGTTGCTGACCGCAGCGCTCTTTTACACCCTCACCGTAGCACCCGCGAGTGCGGCCGACACTCTCACCGTCATCGAGAGCAACCCCGAAGCGGGCGCCACGCTCGATAAGTCACCCAGAGGTATGCGTATCTGGTTCGATGCGCTGCCCGCTGGCGAAACGCAGGTCTCCATCAAGCAGGGAGACACCGTGGTCGCAGAGGTTGCCGGGGTGCACAGCATGGGAGAGAACGATCTCATGGGCATGCTGCAAACCGATCTCCCGGATGGCGACTATGAACTCTCCTGGATGGCAGCTGGCAGCACTGGCTCGATTCCCTTCAGCATCAAGCGGCCGGACGGTCACATTGACGACAAGTGGGCGCCACCGCTCGACATCGGCATTGTGCTTTATGACGGCGCTGAACCCATCGACGTCTTCGGGCCGCTCGAGATGTGGATGAACGCCGGCCCGGACAACATTCGCGTGCACCTGATTGCCGAAGAAAAACGGCCCATCGTGCTCACCACCACCAGCTATCCAAAGGCGTTCGCGCCGCGGCTCAACGCCCAGTACAGCTTCGAGGATGCGCCGGAGCTCGACGTACTCATGGTGCCCGGCGGAATCGGTACCCTCGTCGAAGTCGATAATCCGGCGATGATCAACTTCCTCAAGGATCAGGTTGGCAAGGTTGCCGTGGCGACGTCGGTCTGCACCGGTTCGGCCCTCTATGCCAAGGCGGGCCTCCTGGACGGCGTTAAAGCCACCGGCAACAAGGTTTTCTTCGACTACATCGTCAGCCAGGGCCCGGCGGACTGGCAGTTGGAAGCTCGCTGGGTGGAGAGTGGCCGTTTTCTGACCTCCTCCGGGGTCACGGCTGGGATGGATATGAGCCTCGCGGTGATTGCGAGATTCTTCGGTATCGACGTTGCTCGGATGATCGCGGCCAGTACCGAATACGAATGGAACGAAGACGCGGACCGCGATCCCTTCGCGAAGTATGCGAACACGGCAGTCCCCTACGTCGACCAGCTTCGCGAACGCTGGCAGGTTGAAAGCGCGGCGGTGGCGTCAGAACAGGAGGCAGTGGGCGGCGAGTAGCCGCTGCCTGCCTGCTTGCCTACGGAGGAGATCGAAGGTGCGGGGAATCACTTGAGTCGGGAGCTTGTTATTGCCGGTAGCGATGGTCTGCTGGCGGATCAGGCCACTGAAGTGGCGTCCCTGCTGGGACTCGCGATCCGGCGGACGATGGAAGTGCCCGCAACGGCCGACTGGCTTTTTCTCGTTGACGATAACTTCCAGACACGAGCGGCCCAGCTGCGCGAGGTACCCGCTGAGTGTCTTGCGAATCTCGTTCACCCAACGGCTTTCGTGAGCCCGAGCGCGAACCTTGGCGGCAACGTCATCGTCGGCGCCCAGAGCATTGTTGGCATGCGCGCCCGGGTGGGGCTCGGCGTGCTGCAGAACGCGCTCTCAAGCATCGAGCACGATGATGTGATCGGTGATTTCAGCTTCCTAGGCACCGGCGCCATCCTCTGCGGTCATGTCACGACCGGTGAGTCGGTGTTCATTGGCGGCGGTGCGACCGTGAAGCCGCGCACCACTGTCGGCGCACGGACTACCCTCGGCACCGGGGCCGTGCTGATTAAGGATGCACTGCCGGACTCCACCTACATCGGCAATCCTGCCCGGCGCCTCGAAGATCGCTGATCTGTGCGGTTCTCCCTGAACTGAGGTAGGGTTAAGGGTTCGACGTTCCAGGCTTCCGGCGGCTGCCGGATGAGCTTCGAGCGAGAAATTCGAGGGAAACCGACAGGGGAGACTGCCCGTGCCCAAGCAGCGCCGGCCACAGGCCTACTACGACGACATCAAGACCCGCTTCAAAGCCGAGCGGGATTTGCGCCTCGATTACCGGCCACCGGGAACCGAGCAGTACACGTCAGAACTCACCGGAGAGCTGGAGCACTACGCCGTAGATCCCTATGCCGGTGAGATCGAAGCCCGGGATCCGATCGAAGACACGGTAGAAGTACTTTTCATTGGCGGTGGCTTCTCGGCCCTGCTCACCTCAGCGAGGCTCCGGGAGAAGGGCATCGAGAGCATTCGCATCGTTGAGAAGGGTGCCGACGTTGGCGGCACCTGGTACTGGAATCGCTACCCCGGCGTGGCCTGCGACGTGGTTTCCTACGACTACCTGCCGCTCCTCGACGAGATGGATTACGTGCCGGTTAATCACTACTCCCGGGGACCGGAGATTTACGCCCACTGCCAGGCCATTGCGAAAAAGTATGATCTCTACGACCTGGCCGTCTTCAACACGACCGTGACCAATACGGTCTGGAACGAGGATGAGGAGCTCTGGTACATCGAGACCGATCGCGGCGATCGGATGAAAGCCCAGTTCGTGATCTGCGCAAACGGCACGCTTTCCAAGCCGAAGCTCTCGAAGATCGAGGGTATGACCGACTTCAAGGGCCACAGCTTCCATACCTCGCGCTGGGACTACGGCTACACGGGCGAGAAGCTCGAAAACCTGCATGACAAAGTGGTTGGCATCATCGGTACTGGCGCTAGCGCCGTGCAGATTGTGCCGGAGCTTGGCAAGTCGGCGAAGGAGCTCTACGTGTTTCAGCGCACGCCGTCGTCTATCGATGTCCGCGACGACTGGCCCACAGACCCGAACTGGGCGCGACGGCTCAGGCCGGGCTGGCAGGCAAAGCGACGGGAGAAGGTGCTTGCGGCGGTGGAGCGCTCACCGGAGCAGCAGGCGCGCCTCGACGCCATGTCACCGGAAGAGAAGCTTCGCGAGCAGGAGAATCAGAACATTGATTACATGATGCGCATCCATCGGCGCATCGATGAGCTGGTGAAGGATCCGGAAACGGCAGACGCGTTGAAGCCCTGGTACATGTTCATGTGTAAGCGGCCTTGTTTCCACAATGAATACCTGCCGACCTTTAACCTGCCGAACGTGCATCTCGTTGACACGCATGGGAAGGGGATTACTCAGATCACGGAAAAAGGTCCCGCCTTCGAGGGCAAGGAGTACGAAGTGGACGTGCTCATTTATGCTACGGGCTTCGAGGTGCAGCAGACGGGCATCTATAACAACATCGTCGGCAAAGAGGGCCTCAACCTCTCAGAGAAATACGCTGACGGCATCCGCACGGTGCTCGGCATCCACACCGCTGGCTATCCGAACCTCTTCATCATGGGCGGCTATCAGGCGTCCTTTCAGTTCAACCTCACAGACATGCTGCAGACCCAGGGCGACCACATCGCCGAATGCATCGACTATGTGCGCAAGAACGGCTACCACAGCATCGATCCCACGATTGAGGCCGAGGAATGGTGGGTGCAGGAAGTGATTGCTCACCGCGGTAAAACCAGCCGCAACCAGGACTGCACGCCCGGTTACTACAACTTCGAAGGTGCCGAAAACCGTCGCCAGGATGGCAACTACAACGGCGGCTTCCGCCGCTACTTCCAGCATCAGGGGGAAGTTCGGGAGCATATGAGCGACAACTTCCTGTTGGCGACGAAACACAGCTGATTGTTGCGTTTCCGGAACGATCAGTCGTCCTGACCGGGAGCCCCGTGTAGGCTGATTCCTGGCAATCGGCTTGCCCAACCCTCTGAGAAGGGTTCAAGGGATCAAAGCCGATGAAAAGGGACCTTCGCTGCGGGGGCAGCAAGGGCAGGAAGGGCAGGAGGACGAAGGTGGTGGGCTCACGGACCATGGAGGGTTGTGCGCCGGGGCTTTTGCTCTGGCCTGTCGTTTTCTGGTCCGTCCTTCTATGGCCGATCCTTCTTTGGCCAGGCTTCGGTTGGTCCGCGACGCCTGATCGAACCACGATACCCTCGACCAATCGCTCGGCGCTCGCGGCTTTCGCCCGCCCCCAGGCTGGCATTGATCAGCGCCGGGTGCTTCCAGTCTACGAGTTTGATAGCGCTGGCAGCACGGCCGAAGTTGCCGGTGCTGCTCGTTATCCAGTCCGCGAGATTCGCGTCTTCGGGGCGGAGGCCATCGATGCCGAGCGTTTAGCCGTTCTGGTCGACGAATACGAAGGCCGCGAGCTTTCCTTCAACGAGATGGTCAGTCTCCGCGATCGGCTCACGGCTCTCTATGTGGAGGCTGGCTTCGTCACTTCCGGGGCCATCCTCGAAGAACTGAGTGACGGTGTCCTTGGTATCCGGATTATCGAAGGCACCCTTGAACGCATTGACGTGCGCAGCACCGGGCACTTCCGCGAGCAGTACATCGCGGACTATCTCGAGGGCTTTGGCGCTACCGAGCCCGTTAACGTCCTTGATCTCGAAGAACGCCTGCAGATTCTGCAGCAGCAGAACCACGTGGCCTCGGTGGAGGCCCAGCTCCTGCCGGGATCGCAGCGGGGTGAATCGGTACTGCTTGTAAGCCCGATCGAGACGGACCGGTGGGTGGTGGGCCTCGAAGCGTCAAACCAGCTGAGCCCCGTGATTGGCCGCGCTCAGGCTGTGGCCTCGCTGAATGTGCTGAATCTCACGGGCCGCGCCGATGATCTCAAGTTTGGTGTCCGTGGCTCTGAGGGTCTCCTCGAGTTCATGGGCGAATACGATTTTGCCCTCGGGCGTCATGGGCAGCGCCTGGCGCTCTACAGCTTCGGCGCCGACAGCGACATCGTCCGCGGTCCTTTTGAGGATCTCGACATTGGCGCGGATACCTTCACTGCCGGTGCCCGCTACCGCTGGCCGGTGCTGCGCACGCTGCAGACACAAACCAATCTGGTATTCACCGGTGAGTGGCGGCAGAGCCGCACCTACCTCCTGGGTCAGGGTTTTTCCTTTGTGGAAGGGCCGGAAGATGGTCGTGCCCGCATGGCCATTCTCCGCGGCGGCTTCGAAGCGCTGCATCGAAGCCAGCGCGACGTGCTCTATGGTCGCGTCGAGCTCAGCGCGGGCGTGGATGCTTTCGGGGCAACGGTTAATGACGATCGCGCGGCTCCGGACGGTCGGTTTGTCAAAGTCCGCGGCCAGTTCCAGTGGGCGCGGCGCCTGGCCTGGCTCGACAGTGAGCTGCTCCTGCGTCTCGACGGTCAGCTCAGCAATGATCCGCTCTTCGGCCTGGAGCAGTATTCAATCGGTGGGCGATGGACCGTACGCGGGTACCGCGAGAACACCCTGATCCGCGATAACTCGCTCATCGCCTCCGCTGAGTGGCGGGTACCCTTACGTGCCGATCCAACCGGGCGCAGCCGTCTGGAACTGCGACCTTTCGTGGACTGGTCCCGCTCCAGCAACGTGAATGGCAACGAGATCGGCCCGCGGCAGCTGTCGAGCGTGGGCCTTGGCCTGTACTGGTCGCCCGTTGATCCCGTGCAGCTCGAGGTGTATTGGGGCGAGGCGCTTGATGACGTGAGTTATCCGGGCGAATACGACATCCAGGACGATGGCATCCACTTCCGCTTCACCTGGGATGCAGGACTGTGAGGTTCCCCATTGCCCTGCTGATGCTACTCATCCTCGGTGTGCCCATGAGCGCGGTGGCACAGACGAGCATTGTCCGCGACGGCACCGTGGGGCCCGATGCCTCCGTCCAGCCAATACTTAACGGCAGCGTGCTTGAGATTGATGAGACCCAGGGCAACCGCCCCGGCGGCGGTGTGAATCTGCTGCACAGCTTCGCCGAGTTCAGTGTCGGCGCAGGCGATACGGCGCTCTTTACCGCGGATCCGAACCTCACCACGGCGCGGATCATCTCCAGAGTCACAGGCCCCATGTCGACTCAGCTCTTCGGCACCCTGGCATCGAGCGTACCAGGGGCCGATCTTTTCCTGCTTAATCCACAGGGCATCATCGTCGGTCCGGAGGCCAGCCTTGATACGCAGGGCTCCGTTTACCTCAGTACGGCGTCCAGCGTTGCTCTGCTTGCGGACGACCCCTTAGGGGAGCTCACTTTCACGAACGACGTCCGCCTGGCCTTTGCGGACCCTATCGCCTTCGGCTTCCTCGACGCGCCCGCCAGCCTGGTGGTCAACGGAGCCACGCTGACGTTGCCCGGCAACGAACGACTGGTTCTGTCCGGCCACGACGTGCAGCTGAATGCCGGCACACAGCTGAGAGCCGACGGCGGGATCGGCGTTGTTGCGAGTGGCGGTGAACGTCAACCGCTGGCTGAATCAGACTGGTTCCCGATGAATGGGGCCGGTGGTCTGGAACTCACTGATGCCAGCCTGGTTACGGAAACGGACGGCAATCGATCTGCTGGCGATATTCAGCTTCTCGCCGGCGGCTCGCTTGTTATGACCGGTGGTTCCGCAACTTCCGCAACCCTTGCATCTGGTACCGCCGGCAACGTGATCCTGCGTGCGCCAGTGATAGCAGTGAGCAATGGGAGTTTTCTCAGCAGCAGCAGCGGCCCCGCGATTCCCGGCGGCGGTGGCGCAGACTCTGGATCTGGATCTGGATCTGGATCTGGATCTGGATCT
>JBCDDI010000097.1:0-9405 GCA_039180365.1 Pseudomonadota bacterium | reverse complement strand
GCGATCAAGTCGGAGCTCGACTGGGTGCGCTCAAATCCGAAAGCCCGCCAGGCCAAGAGCAAGGCGCGCCTGCAGCGCTTCGAAGAGCTTACGAGACGGGAGACTCAGGAACGCATGGAAACGGCCGAGCTC
This sequence comes from Pseudomonadota bacterium, assembly GCA_039180365.1. Classification (GTDB taxonomy): domain Bacteria; phylum Pseudomonadota; class Gammaproteobacteria; order Pseudomonadales; family Azotimanducaceae; genus SZUA-309. The sequence goes on along the minus strand of JBCDDI010000097.1, from coordinate 9,273 downwards.
TACATTCCACCGGGCGAACGTCTCGGTGAGAAGGTGATTGAGGTGGAGCACGTGAGCAAAGGGTTCGGCGATCGGCTTCTCATCGACGATCTCGACTGCAGCATTCCCCAGGGCGCCATTGTCGGCATCATCGGCGGCAACGGGGCTGGCAAGTCCACCTTCTTCAAGATGCTCACGGGCAACGAAACACCCGACGATGGGAAAGTGGAGCTCGGCGATACCGTCGATATGGGGTATGTGGATCAGAGCCGCGATTCCCTGGCGGGCGAAAAAACTGTCTGGGAAGAAGTCTCTGACGAGCAGGACATCATCCGCATCGGCAAATACGAGATCCCCTCTCGAGCCTACGTCGGACGCTTCAACTTCAAGGGCTCGGATCAGCAGAAACGCGTCGGCGATCTCTCTGGCGGAGAGCGGAACCGCGTACACCTCGCGAAGCTGCTGAAGCGCGGCGCCAACGTCCTGCTCCTGGACGAGCCTACGAATGACCTCGACGTGGAAACCCTTCGCGCCCTGGAAGAAGCACTCCTCAACTTTCCGGGCACCGTGCTCGTCATCTCTCACGATCGCTGGTTCCTCGATCGCATCGCCACGCACATCCTCGCCTTCGAAGGCGACTCACACGTGGAGTGGTTCGCCGGAAATTTCTCGGACTACGAGGTAGACCACAAGAAGCGGTTGGCAGATGCCGGCGTCGATACCACGCCACAGCGGGTCCGGTACAAGCCGATCAGTCGGTAAAGGCCCGGCGGCTATCGAGTGGCACCAACTCCCAGGACTCTTTGGGCAAACCCTCAGACATAGCTGGGATCGGCATCGCCGAACTGTGTGGTTAACCAGCCCAAGGCTGGCATGGTCAGCTTCGGATCGTAGATGTCCCGCAGGCTGGCCACACGGTCACCGTCGGTTCGCACCTCGATAGTCACCGGCGCTGTCATTGCGCCAATGGCTTCTCGCCCGTATCCACTGAGCAACTCTACGCGAAGGTGGTCATCACCAAGCCGGGTGATGGATTGGATCTCGAGCATGCGAAAGTCCATCGTGGCGTCAAAGGCATCTGTTGATTTGCGAAACGCGGCCATCACCGCCGCCTTACCCGCTATTTCACAAGCAAAGGGCACACCTTCAACGGTGTAGCTCAGGTTGTCGGCAAGCAACTCCTCAACGGCTTGCCAGCAGCCCTCTGCAACTGCTCGCTCGAAGGCTTCGAAGTAGTTCATGAATAGGGAGATTGCATTCGCAGACAAGTTGTCCTCCTGGGGTCAGCGGATAAGTAGTAATTGCTACTTTGGTAGAGTAGCAAATACTACTTACAATGCAAGCTCGAGCTATGGAATGGATGTGAACTGATGAGCGGAAGAACAGAGGTAAGAGAAAGAATCCTCGATGCCGCGGCCGAAATTCTTGAATCCAGGGGGCTTAAACAGCTGAACACCAACTCGCTGGCTAGCGCGGCAGGCGTTACGCCCCCGACAATCTATCGACACTTCGAGAACAAAGAGGCGGTGGTCGCTGCGCTCGCAGATCGTTTCATCGAAGCCGAACGCGATTGGCTGAAGCAGGCAACGGTCATCTTGAGTTCGGACGCGACAGTCGCAGAGATCATCGATGCGCTCATCGATGCCTACTGGCGGGCCGCCAAAGAGCAGCGTGGCATCGTTGCGCTAAGAGGTGCTATGCGGGTGTGGCCAGAGCTCCAGACAGCGGAGGAGACCTCACTGGCTAACTCAACCACCTTGGTTGCCGAAGTGCTTCGAGCCCACTGGAAGACAACTGAACCGAAAGAATTGACCAGGGTCGCGCGCCATATCGTGGAAACCGTATGCGCAACCGTCGACCGCTGCTACCCCTTGAAACCGAGGGAACAGCGTTGGCGAATTGAGGAACTCAAGGCCTCAGTCGCGTCTTACGCCGTTACTCGTTTAGAGGCCAGCTAGAACCACGGCTAAACCTTATCGATCACATCGAGGGCTGAGCTCAGGCTCTTTACGCCATGAACGACCATACCTTCCTGGGTTTTCTTCGGGCGATTCGCATAGGGAACGATGGCCTGGCGAAAGCCGTGCTTGGCCGCTTCCGAAAGCCGTTGCTCGCCATTCGCTACCGGCCGCACTTCGCCCGTTAAGCCAAGCTCCCCAAAAACGATGAGTTCTTTCGGTAACGCACGGTTCCTAAACGACGAGAGTACGGCGAGCAGCACCGAGAGATCGCCGCCGGTTTCCGTGATACGCACACCACCAACGACATTGGCGAACACGTCCTGATCGGCGAGGGTCACGCCACAGTGCCGGTGCAGCACGGCCAGATGCATGGCAAGGCGCTGCTGGTCGAGGCCCACAGCAATGCGCTTGGGATAACCACCCTGACTCTGATCAACGAGGGCCTGCAGTTCCACGAGGAGCGGTCGGGTCCCCTCCCAGGTGACGGTGACAACGCTGCCCGGTGAGTGCAGGTCACCGCGGCTTAAGAAGATGGCCGAAGGATTTGCTACCTCCTTCATACCCTGGTCGGTCATGGCGAATACGCCAAGCTCGTTGATCGCGCCGAAGCGGTTCTTCACTCCCCGAAGGGTTCGATAGCGGCTACCGGCCGGTGAGTCGAGCATCATGAAGCAGTCGATCATGTGTTCGAGGACCTTCGGTCCGGCGAGGTTACCTTCCTTGGTGACGTGGCCGACGAGCACAATGACCGTGCCCGTCTGTTTAGCCAGACGGGTAAAGAACGCGGCGGTCTCACGAACCTGGGTAACGCTGCCGGGCGTCGAGTCCACGGCCTCAAGCTGCATAACCTGAATGGAATCGAGGATGACGATCTTCGGCTGACTCTGATCGATGAGACCGGCAACGGCTTCCGCACGCGTCTCCGAGGCCACCTGCAGCCGTTCCATGGGCAGCGTCAGTCGTGAGGCTCTAAGCGCCAGCTGCTGCAGCGATTCCTCGCCAGTGACGTAGAGCGTTTCCACCTGCTCGGCCAGCTGGCAGCACATCTGCAGGAGCAGCGTCGATTTACCGGCGCCAGGATCACCGCCGATGAGCACAACCGATCCGGGTACCAGACCACCGCCGAGGACCCGATCCAGTTCGCCGAAGCCGGTGACGATACGGGGCGCTTCTTCGGCGGCTACCTCGGCGAGGCGTTTCACCTCGGAGCGAGTACCGGCATAACCCACCCGCGGTTCCGAGATGGGCCCGATGTTCACTTCCTTGAGGGTGTTCCAGGCATGGCAGGCGAGGCACTGCCCCTGCCACTTCGGATAGTCGGCCCCGCATTCGCTGCAGACAAAAGCCTTCTTGGTTTTGGCTTTGGCCATCGCTCAAGCGCCTGCGCTACTCAAAGGGTGCAAAATCCTGGTAGCGCTCCGGTGCCAGATTCTCGAACTTGGTCAGGTTGCCGATAAAGGACAGGCGCACCCGACCAATCGGCCCGTTCCGCTGCTTACCGATGATGATCTCGGCTGTGCCTTTGTCCGGGGAGTCTTCGTTGTAAACCTCATCCCGATAGATGAAGAGGATCAGGTCTGCGTCCTGTTCAATACCGCCGGATTCCCTCAGATCCGACATCACCGGCCGCCGGTCCGTGCGGCTTTCGAGGCTGCGGTTCAGCTGCGAGAGGGCGACCACCGGGCAGCCCATCTCTTTCGCAATGGCCTTCAGGGAGCGCGAGATCTCGGCGATCTCGTTAGTGCGGTTTTCCACCTTGCCCGCCACCCGCATGAGCTGCAGGTAGTCGACCATGATCATCTCAAGAGACCCGGCCTCCCGGGCAACACGTCGGGCACGCGTGCGCAGCTCGTTCGGGGTGAGGGCGGCCGTGTCGTCAATGAACAGCTTCTTATCCCGGAGCTGGCTCACAGCCGAAGTGAAGCGGTTCCAGTCATCACCCTGCATGTCGCCGGTGCGCATGCGGGTCTGATCGATGCGGCCGAGAGACGAGAGCATTCTGAGCACCAGTGCGTCCGACGGCATCTCCATGCTGAACACGAGAACGGCACCGTCCGTTTCCATAACCGCGTGCTCCACCATGTTCATGGCGAAGGACGTTTTTCCCATGGAGGGGCGACCGGCAACAATGACGAGATCCGCCGGCTGCAGGCCCGTGGTCATTTTGTCGAGATCGTCAAAACCCGTGGGTACGCCGGTGATGGCGCCGCGGGTGGCGCGAAGCATCTCGATCTTGTCGACAGCTCGGTGGAGAAGCGGCACGAGTGGCTCAGGGCCGCCGCCTTTCAGCTGGCCTTCTGAGATGCGGAAAACTTCCTGCTCAGCGAGATCAAGGAGTTCATCGCTCGGGCGGCCGTCGCGAGCAAAGGCGGATTCGGCGATGCGGTTGGCAGCACCAATGAGCTGCCGCAGGGTCGAGAGCTCGCGCACAATCTGAGCATAGGCGACCACGTTCGAAGCGCCCGGCGTCGACTCTGTGAGCTCGGCGAGATAGGCAATGCCGCCGGCCTTATCGAGCATGGCTTTCGACTGCAGCCGCTCGGATACGGTAAGCGCGTCGAGGGGCTGATCTTCAGCGGCGAGGTCCGTCATCGCTTCAAAGATGATGGTGTGCTGACCGCGGTAGAAGTCTCTCGGCTGCACAACCTCGGCGACATTAAACCAGGCGTCGTTGTCGAGCATGAGACCACCGAGCACGGACTGCTCTGCATCCAGCGAGTGCGGCGGCACCTTCAAGGCATTGGTGGCGCCGGGTGCTGTTGCCACAAAATCGGGCGTTGCGTTTGTCAGGAATTCAGGCGGCAGGACCTCGTCGTATTCCGTTGCGGGTGCCATGTCGGCTTCCGCGTACTCGGGTACGAGAATGTCGTCTGAGGGTGCTCCGGGGTTGTCGGCCGTGGGATCGATGTCGGCTCCGGCGATATCGCCTGGACCAGTGTTTTTACTGGTTTTCTGAGCATCCCCTCCGGCGGCTGCATCCCCTTCATCTGCGATTTCGGTCATCGCTATCGTTGTGAGTGGCTGGGCGCGGGGGAGTCAGACTCTGACTTTCCGCCAGCCTTTGCAAGCGGAAAATCAGAAATTTCAGGTGAGTGCCTGCCGGCATAGGCCGGCAGGTGAGCGGTTACTCCGGTACGACGGAAACCGCGATAGAGACGGTGACGTCCGAGTGCAGCTGCACGTCAATTTCGTACTCACCGACAGAGCGGATCACCCCTTCCGGCAGACGCACTTCAGCCTTGGCGACTTCAATGGCTTCCTCGGTGATCTTGTCGGCGATGTCCTGCGTGCCGACGGAACCGTAGAGCTTACCTTCCTCGCCAGCCTTGACGACAATCGTCAGCGCCAGGCCTTCGAGTTTGGCGGCGCGCGCCTCGGCACCAGACAGCTGTTCGGCGGCCGCGGCTTCGAGCTCGGCTCGGCGCCCTTCGAAGACCGCCCGGTTTTCCGTGGTGGCGCGAACGGCTTTGCCTTTTGGAATGAGATAGTTGCGAGCGAAGCCTGCCTTTACCGCGACCTCGTCACCGATGTCGCCGAGGTTAGACAGACGCTCGAGGAGAATGACGTTCATGACAACCCCTTACTTGTGCTGGTCGGTGTAGGGCAGCAGCGCCAGGTACCTGGCACGTTTCACTTCCGCCGCGAGCTGACGCTGCTGGCTGGCCGTGGCGCCGGTGATGCGGCTCGGCACAATCTTGCCGGTCTCGGTTACGTACTGCTTCAGGAGGTCGAGATTCTTGTAGTCGATCTCCTGACCTTCCTCACCAAGGCGATTGAACTTCTTGCGGGAAAAACCACGACGCATCAGGACGCTCCTTCTTCACTGGTAGCTTCGGTCTCGGTGCTGGCGCCTTCGGTGGCTCGGGCAGCCTGGGCACGACGCTCGGCGTACTCCTGCTCGCGACGCTGCTCGCGCTCCTTCTCTTTCTCCTGCTCGCGCAGCTCCTCCTCGTAAATCTTGGAGTTGCCGGTCACGGCCGCCTTGCGACGGATGATCATGTTGCGGATCACCGCGTCGTTGAAGCGGAAGGCGCTCTCGAGCTCAGCGAGCACGTCGGCGTCCACTTCGATGTTCATCATGATGTAGTGGGCTTTGTGGATCTTGGAGATCGGGAAGGCCAGCTGACGCCGTCCCCAGTCTTCGATGCGGTGCACGGCACCGGTGCCCTTTTCAATAAGGCTCTTATAGCGCTCAACCATTCCCGGCACCTGATCGCTCTGATCCGGGTGCACGAGAAACACGACTTCGTAATGTCGCATTCAAGTTCTCCTGTGCGGGGCGATGGCGGCGCGATTCGCGGCCATCCAGCTCCTTTTGGGTTTCAGCCTCCGCCAGCCCGGGGAGGGCGACGTGAAGCAAGGACCTGAAACGGCGAGCCGTTTTCAGGGGACGCGCATTCTAGGTACCGGGCGTTCTGGTTGCAAGGCGGACCCAGGGGTTGCGCCTGAAAACCACTGCAACCCCGGGTTCGGAGTCGATGCTGCGGAAAAAATGGGAATTTGTTACCATTTTCCCGTGACGGAGGTCTCGGACCGCCTCCGCAAAAGCAATAAAAGATATTTACTTGACTGAATAGGATCTTCAGCAGGTAAACCCCCAGGCGCCAACCGACTGGGGTAGTGAGGGCTTAAATCATGCGATTTCCAATTTCTCTGCGAACCACGTTCGCAGTCGTCGCAATCTCGTTGCTCGCCAGCTGTGGTGGCGGCGGAGGCGGCGGCAACGGCGGGGCTCTTGTGGCCGCCGGTGGCGCGCCGGCATCGACCGACACGACCGGCGTCGTCGGCATTCTGCTTAAAGATGCACCGACCCTCGATTTCACCCGCATCATCCTGCGCATCACGCGTATCGAGCTGCTCGGTGACGACGGACGGGTCACGGTCTTCGAAGGCGACCGCGAGTTCGACCTGCTCAGCCTCGAAAACTACTACGACATGCTGGCGATCTCTGACGACGTGCCGGCAGGCGAATACGACAAGATCCGCCTCTCTGTCGAGAGCATCACCCTTTTCTGCCTGGATGACGACGGCAATGAGGTTTCGGAAGCCGCCGAGGTGCCCGCCAATGGCACGATCGATCTCAATCCGCGCGGCAGCTTCCGGGTCGATGCCGGGACAGCCATCCTCATCGAGATCGACATCGACGCGCGTAAATCCATTCAGGTGGTAGGCACGGGCAGCGATCGCTACCGGTTCCGGCCGGTGGTCTTAGTCGATATCGAAGAGCGCCGCATTGATGAAGGGCTGGTGAAGGTCAGCGGCACCATTGGCGATATCGCCTTCGACCGCTTCTTCTTCGAGCTGTGTGATCTGGAGACCCAGCTCACCACGGATACCAACGGCTGCGTGATCGTTAACGCCTTCGGCGAAACCCGAATCTTCAACGCCGACGGCGAGGAGATCGACTTCCAGGATCTGATGACCGGGGATGCTGCTACGGTGTTTGGCCTCGCAGTCATCGTCGATGATCCTGACGACGCGGATTCGGATAGCGATACGGACTCCGATTCGGATTCGGATACAGACTCCGACAGCGATTCCGATACCGACGCTGACAGCGACTCCGATACGGACGGCGATTCAGACTCTGACAGCGACTCCGACGACGACGACACCGTACGCATGGTGCAGATCGACGCGCTGGTGATTCAGCAGGGCCCTGCCGACGCCCTCGTCTCCCTTGATGGCACCGTACTCACAGCAGTCGACGATCGAAGTCTCTTCGAGTTTGAGGTACTGCCCGGCCAGGACTTCGACGCTGAATCCGTTTCTGTGCTGGTCTCGAATGGCACGCGCATTCTCGACGCCAAAGCACTGACGGAATTGGATGTTGATGACATACAACCGGGCGTGGTTGGCGAAGTGGCCGGCATCATCCGCAGTGAAGAGCCCGGTGTACTGCGGGCCGCCATCATCCTGGTGAAGATCGAAGAAGCCCCCTCCGATGAGCTATCGGGCGAAATCATGGAAGTCCGTGACGACGGCACCTTTACGCTCTTCTCAGAATCGGCGGATCCGCCCGGTGATCGCTGCGTGGCACCCACGGATGAAGCCCGCTACTTCCTGATTGCGGAAGGCGACGACGGCATCGATATCGATGAAGTGCGCGCCGACGCTGTGAAGCCCGGTCTAAACGCCAACGTCTTTGGCGAAGACAACGACACCACGGGCTGCTTCGAAGCCGAGATCATCATCCTGCAGGAGCCGGGTGAGGTTCAGCCTTAGCGAGGCTTGAGGCCAGAGGCTAAAGGCTCGGTGGCGGCTTCAAAACTGAGTCCGCTACCGAGTCCTTCTGAGCCAGTGCAGCTTAAGGGCTGCGCTGGCGCACCGCTTCAAAGAGCAGAATGCCCGTGGCGACGGAGACGTTGAGACTTTCAACACCGTCGGCCATGGGAATCTGCACCAGCGTGTCGCAGTGTTCACGGGTCAGCCGACGCAGGCCCTTTTCCTCGCCGCCGAGCACGAGCACCGTGTCACTTTTGAGGTCCGCCTGAAAAAACGGCAGCTCGACCTCGCCGGCTGCACCGACCACCCAGGCCCCCTGGTCCTGCAACCACTTCAGGCGCCGGGCCAGGTTAGCCACGGCAACAATAAAGAGCCCCTCCGCAACACCGGCCGCGGTTTTTAAGGCTGCGGCATTGAGCGGTGCGCTGTTGCGTTTCGGCAGCAGCACCGCATCAACGCCCGCCGCCCCGGCGCTGCGTAAGCAGGCGCCCAGATTCCTAGGATCAAGGACGCCATCGAGGACGAGAATCAGACGCGGTTGACCCAGCTGCGCCCAGCGAGCCTCCAGATCCTTCTCGCTGGCGAACCCTCGAGCCTGCACCACGGCCAGCACCCCCTGATGCGTGCCTGCCACCCGACGATCCAGCCAGGCGCGATCGACAAATTCGACGCGCACGGAAGCCGCACGGGCCTGGTCAACAAGTGCCTGTTTGCGAGTGTCGCGGCCTTTCTGAACGTGCAGCACGCGGATCCTTTCCGGCGTACTTTCCAGCGCCGCAGCCACCGCATGAATACCGAAGATCTCGCTCACCGCCGGCCCTTTCGACCGCCACCGCGCCGATCGCTTTTACGTCGGTCGCCTTTGCGGCGTTCCCGGTTCCGATCGCCGCTGGCTTTGCCCGCTTTTTCAGTGCCAGCCCTTCGACCTTTGCTGCCAGCCGGTTTCGTCGGATCGAGCTCCAGATCGAGCTTGCCTTCTTCCGGCACCACGCCGACAAGGACCACGGACAGGCGGTCGCCGAGGCTGAAGCGGCGGCCGGACTTTTCACCAACCAGGGCCATGCTCTGAGGCTGGTAGTGGAAATAATCGCCGCCCAGGGCCGAAATG
>JBCDDI010000096.1:0-9436 GCA_039180365.1 Pseudomonadota bacterium | reverse complement strand
TGGCCACTTCACGATCACGAGCCCGGCCAACAGCCGCAAGGTAATCACTGTGGGTTCGGTCACAGACGGCGGGAGACAGTCGCGAAACGACGACACCGTTTCCACCTATTCTTCCCGCGGCCCGACCCTCATGGACCACGTGCTGAAGCCCGATCTTGTTGCCCCCGGTAACCGGGTCGTGGCCGCGGCAACGCCGGGATCCACGCTGAAAGGGCAGCTCGCCGATCAGCGAATCTGCCTGTTTTATTGCGACAGCTACTACCTGGAGCTTTCCGGCACCAGCATGGCCGCCGCCCTGGTTTCTGCAACGGCAGCACTCATGCTCGCTGACGATCCAAGCCTCACACCCGCCACCGTGAAAGCGCGCCTCATGATGAGCGCCCGAAAACTGCACGGCGACTGGGATCCAATTGCGACCGGCGCCGGCGCCCTGGACGTGCAGAAGGCTATCGAGGCCGAAGAACAGCTCGAGGGCGAGGCACTGTCTCCGCGCATGGCGCGCTCGGAAGAAGGGGCCGTGCTGCTCATCGAGGACACAGCTCAGCTCTGGGGAGATGACAGGTTTGCGAACCGTCATATCTGGCCTGATGGTCATCTGTGGAAGGATGGCTATATGCAGGCTGACGGCTATCTCTGGTTCGATGGTTACCTCTGGGCCGATGGGTTCCTCTGGTTCGACGGTTACCTCTGGGCCGATGGGTTCCTCTGGTTCGATGGCTACATGTGGTTCGACGGTTTCCTCTGGTTCGACGCCGTATCGAACGCCGATCCGCTCTATGGGAACTCGATGGAAGCCTATTCCGTCAACGATGACGGGCTCGCCGAGCCGGTCGCCGCCCTCGATCCGGACCTGGTTGACGACGCGGACGACTAGCGCCTGAGTCCACCCGGACACAAACCCTGCGGAGAGCTGAGTCGCATCCGCGGACTCTCCGAATGAAGGTCGCGTAATAGCGCGGTCTTCTCTGTTCTACCCGACCAGTCTTTTTCGCTAGGCACAGGCAAGAAAGTGCCAGGTCCGCATCTCCCGCACGCCACGCAAGCCCTCTCCCGTGCGCGTGCGCACATTCCCGCGGGAAAAAACGGCCAGATTTAATATCCGAGTAACCGGTCACCCAACCGCCGGATCTCAGTCACCCGACCTGCGCCGAACGCGTCCCGTCACTCGCGCGCAGTGCGTCACCCATTTTTTGCGAACTCTGCGCCGTAATTTGCGCGGGCTGCGTCGTTATTTCACCTGCGAACCCGCCATTTTTTTCAACGCTGGCACGTAAGAAAACGTAGATCGGCCCTTACATTTGCTAACAGTCTGTTTTTACTGATTTTTTTGGCAGAAAGAGTACTGCCCTCAGATTCCTGGCACGCACCCTGCTCTCTTTAAAGCGCATTCAATGGAAATCGCGTTCTCTAAAAACGCAGTAACAGGAAGCAAGAACAATGAAGAAGCAGCACCTACTCCAGATGACGGTCGGCCTCGCCGCCACTGTTGCGCTGATTCTCACGAACCTGCCGGCGGACCGGCAGACGACGGTTACCCCCCAGTTCTCGTCGTCTCCGGCCGCCGCAGCCCCTTCAATCGCTGCCGTCCCGACACCGACCGTTGTACCGGTAGGATCGGTGGCTGAAGAGATTGAAACGTTCGTTAAGACGCCGCAGGCCACCATGAGCCCTGCGGTCCAGGCCCTGGCTAAGAGCGGCGGCACGGAGCCCGTTGCCCTGATCGTCTCTTACGAAGACGAAGGTGCGGCAAACGAGCTCGACCGCCTTGTAGAGAAAGGCGCCAAGGTCACCCGCCGCTTCGCCGCCCTGAAGATGGTGGAGGTGCAGATACCGGCCTCGGAACTGACGCGCGTTGCTGAGATTGCTGGCATCAAGCATCTCTCGCTGAACGACACGGTAGAAGCGGATTCCATTTCCTCACGGACCACCATCGGTCTGCCCATGAGCTCCTGGGGCGGCACGAATTCGCGCTACCTTCCCCGCGCCGGGTCCGACCAGGTGATCGCCATCCTCGATACCGGCATTGCTGAGCACCGAGACCTTGACGTTCGCGGTCGCTGGGACTGCCGCGCGATTGTTAACGCCAATGGCTGCAGCAGCGTCTCTTCCGGCGGCGGCGACGACGACGACGACGACGACGACGAGGGTTGGAGCCGTAACCGCAGTCTTGATCCCTTCGGTCACGGTACGCACGTAGCCGGCGCCGCCGTTGGCGACGGCGACAGCTCCTACAGCGTCCACGAGGGCGTAGCCGAAAACGGCGACGTGCTCTCGCTGCGAGTTCTTGACGGAGAAGGCCGCGGTACCGTTGGCGATGTGATCGCCGCTCTCGACTGGCTGATCGACAACGGCAGCAGCCGCGGCGTCCGCGTTGTAAACCTGTCACTGGGCAAGGGTGTTCAGGAAAGCAACACCACCGACCCGCTGGTCCTCGCTGTAGAAGCGGTATGGGACGCAGGCTTCGTGGTTGTGGCTTCTGCCGGAAACTACGGTCGCGATGGCGCCTTCACCATCACAAGCCCAGGCAACAGCCGCAAGATCATTACCGTTGGTTCCGTCACCGATGCGGGTACGGGCTCCAACTACAGCGACGACTTTATCTCCAGCTACTCCTCACAGGGCCCGACCCTCGGTGATCACGTGCTGAAGCCTGATCTGGTTTCTGCTGGTAACCGGGTTATCGCCGCTGCTGCAAAAGACTCCGTTCTCGTCAAGCGGCTCGGTAACCAGCATATCTGCAACGATGATGACGACGACGACGACGATTGCGGTGGCGTCTACATGGAACTCTCCGGCACCAGCATGGCAGCGGCCCAGGTCTCCGGCGCCGTAGCGCTAATGCTCAAGAAGGAGCCGAACCTGAACCCGGCTACCGTTAAGGCGCGCCTGATGCGCTCCGCCCGCAAGATCGATGGTCCGGCCACCACCACCGGTGCCGGCGTCCTCGACGTACAGGCTGCTCTGGCCGATACCGGCTATGTGAGCGGCGAAGCCCTGTCGCCGCTTATGGCCCGCTCTGAGGAAGGCCCGGCGCTGATGGTGCAGGACACCAGCAAGCTCTGGGGCGATGAAGAATGGGCCAACGGCTACCTCTGGTTTGACGGCTACATGTGGTTCGACAGCTTCCTGTCCTCAGACGGCTACCTCTGGGCCGATGGCTACATGTGGTTCGACGGCTACCTCTGGTTCGACGGCTACATGTGGTTCGACGGCTACCTCTGGTTCGACGGTTACATGTGGTTCGACGGCTACATGTGGTTCGACGCAGTCGAGAACGCTGATCCGCTCTACGGGAATGGTACGGAAGCCTTCTCCGTGAGCGACGACCAACCTATGACACCCAGAACCCCGCTCGATCGGAACGCCGTTCCGGCCAGCCACGACGATTGAGGAGAAGCACAATGAGCAAGACAAACATACTCACCTTCCCCTTGGATCGCAGGGCCGCCGACAGCACGGAAGGACCGGCGAAGGACAACGCCGCGGTCATCCCCTTCAAGCGCGCAGCGAAATTTGCTGACACTTTCACTGCGCAGCCACAGGGACCGGCGACCGAGGAAGATCTCCTCGAGCTTGGCGAGCTCTGGGGCGCCATCACCGAGGGGCGACTGCAGAACTTCTATCAGCCGCAGTACGACCTCGCCACGGATCGTTTCGTTGCCCTGGAAGCCCTGGTACGGATCATCGACGAAGATGGAATGATCGTGCCGCCGGACCGTTTCATTCGCCAGGCGGAAGAGAGCGGACTCATCATCCCTCTGGGCCGCACGGTCATCCAGCAGGCCTGCCGCGATCTGGCGCACCTGCGCAGCGTCGGCATCGATGTAGAGCGGGTGTCGATTAACCTATCGGCCCATCAGATCAATATGGACGTTGACCTGCCCGAGTTTATCGGCGACATGGTCGGCAGCTACGGCTTGAAATTCAGTGATCTGGAGTTTGAACTCACGGAGCGCCAGGCCCTCGAAGCTGGCGGCCAGGGTACGCATACCCTCCGGGTACTTTCCGCAGCAGGGGCACGCCTCGCCATTGACGACTTCGGCACCGGGTACTCGAGCGTTGCCTACCTCTCGGAGCTGCCCATCGACACGGTCAAGCTCGATCGCTCCATGATTGCGAGACTTCCAGAGGACAACACCACACTGGAGGTGATCCGTCATCTGCTGAACATGGGGGAAGCCCTTGGTGTAACCACCGTGGCTGAAGGCGTAGAAACTGATGTGCAGAACGAACTGCTGAATGATCTGAACTGCGATCTTGGTCAGGGTTACTTGAAAGCCAGACCGCTCCCCCTGGACGAGCTCACTGTGCTCATGAAGCGCCAATAACAGAAAGCGTTCGCTTAGGAACCCAGAGGCAAGCCAGGAATGGCGTGCCCTTTTTTTGTCTTTTTTCTTTTGCTTGTCTTCTTAGCTGGCCCGCTCCAGCGGCTCCTGGCCGGGTAAGACCAGGCCCTCATCGAGAGAGGTATCCACGGTAATGGATCCATTTTCGATGAACTCTGCCATGTTCTGATTCAGCTTCTCGAGCATGCTCGCGTCAAGATTCTCAGAACCGGTCAGGCTCACCCAGGCGTTTCGGCCGCTGGCTTTGGCGATGTAAGCGCCCTGGTCCGCAACGGCAACCACCAGTTCCCAGCTGCAGAAGCGTTCGCGCTCTTCCACCAGCGGGTACGGGGCGATGCCGATGGACGCCGTAAGCGTGCCGTACTCGCCATTGCCAACGTGGAACTGATGCACCGCAACGGCTTCCCGAATTCGTTCGGCGAGAATTTTCACGCCGAAGAAGCCGGAAGCGAAACCGATCACCATAAACTCGTCACCACCCCAGCGAATCAAGGTATCCGATTCGCGGGTGCAGTCCTCGAGTATGTCCTTAACCTGAATCAGCGCCATATCGCCGGCGTGATGCCCGAAGCGGTCGTTGATGAGTTTGAACCCGTCGAGGTCGATCATCATGAAGAACATGGTGCGCAGATCTTTCCGTTCAACGTCGTCGTCTTTCGTGAAGAACTGCTCCGCCTCACCTTCCAGGTAATCGGACATTTTGCTCCGTTCGAAGAGCGACACCTCGGAGTTGATGAACTGATCAACGTAGCGACGATTCCTGAGTCCGGTCAGTGAATCCGTGACGCTTGCTTCCGCAAGCTTATCGTTCAGTTTTTCAAGCTCCCAGTTGCGTTGCGCAATCTCCCGGGTGCGCTCGCTGACCTCATTCTCGAGCAGCACCCGCTGCTGGCTTTCCCAGCGCAGCTTCACCGCTTGCGCCCGCAGATAGGCGCCAATGAGCGCAAGGAACAGAAGCGCGTAGCCGAGGTAAGCCCACCAGGTTTTCCAGGGTTCCTGGGTAACCGTCACCTGCATGCTTGCACCGGTGCGGTTCCAGACGCCGTCGTTGTTCGCGGCCTGGATGCGGAATTCATAATCGCCGGAAGGCAGGTTCGTATAGACGGCCCGACGAAACTGATCGGCTTCAATCCAGTTTTCGTCAAAGCCCTCCAGACGATAGCGATATAGGTGCTTGTCCGGGGAGATGAAATCGAGCGCGACAAAATCGACGGCAAGGTGGCGATCGAGGTAGCTCACCTCCACGTCCGGCGATGTATCGCCGCTGACCACTGTCGCCAGCTCCCGCTCCCGGGAACGAGCCTGAAAAACAACGCTCGGCATGTGTTTGTTCACCGGCAGTTCACCGGGGTGAAAGGCCACCACGCCGTGGGCACTGCCAAAGTAGAGGTTACCGGTGCGGCTTCGCAGCGCAGCGTTGTTGTTGAACTCGTCATCCCTGAGACCGTTGCGGCTGTCGAACTGGCGCACAAAGCCTGTGTCCGGCTCCAGTCGAATGAGCCCGCGATTGCTGCTGATCCAGAGCTCACGGCCCTGACCAAAAAGAACGCCCTGAATGGTGCTGGTGGGTAAGCCTTCCTCGTTGCCGAACACCCGGGCTATGGGTGCATCGGTCGCCATGGAGAGATCCGGTATGTGGAGGAGCCCGTCCCCAAGCGAGGCTACCCAGAAGCCACCGCGTCCGTCCGCAATCACATCAGTGACCGTATTCAGCACGAGCGTTTCCGGCTCGTCTCCGAGCGCATCAGGATCCAGGGGCACTGTAAACGTGCGAAAGTTACGAAAGCTGCTGGTGGAAGCATCGAAGAGGCTCAACCCCTCTGCGGCGGTGCCGATCAGCACGCCGCCAGCTCCGGCTGCGACAACCTCCGTGATGCGATCGCTGCCGATGCTGCGACCGTCATCAGGGTCGTGTCTGAAGTGGGTAAACGTGCCACTTTCAAGATCCAGCCGGTTCAGGCCTCCGCCGTAGGTCCCGATCCAGAGCGTCTCGCCTTCTTCACTGTACAAGCTGGAAACCGCATTCGAAGACAGAGAGCCGGCATCTTCAGGATCATGGACAAATCGCTCGAAACGTCCGGTTTTTACGTTGAGCCTGGCCAGGCCGTGACTCCGGGTTCCTATCCAGACATCGTCGTTCGCGTCTACATGTACCGTCATGACCAGATCGTCCGGCAGCGACGTTTCATTTTCGGGATCGTGCCGATAGGTCCGGCTGGTGCGCGCCACCGGATCGGCGGCCGTCAGGCCGGTGCCATAAGTTGAGACCCAGAGCGTGCCGTCCATGGACTCAGCCACGGCCGTTACCCGATTCCCTTCGAGCAGGCTTTCACTTTCACTCAAGTAGGTGAAGGTATCGCTGAAGTAATTCCAGCTGCTTACCCCATCCCAGGTGCCAACCCAGAGTACGCCGGAGCGGTCTACGTAGAGCGCGTTGAGCTGATCCGCGGCAAGGGTGTGATCGTCGGTAATGTCGTGACGGTAAGTCACAAAGGCGTGTTCACTTTCGCGCCACTCGGTCAGGCCTTTCGAGGTGGCCAGCCAGACGGTACCGCGCTCGTCCTGGGCAATATCACGCACGCGCCCACTGTGTATGCGCCGTGGATTCCCTTCATCAGCCAGGAAACGTTCAAAGCTGCCACGTCGAGGATCAAAGCGACTGACCCCGGAATTGAAGGTGCCAACCCACACGTAACCACTTTCATCTTCAAAAATACTGCGAATATCGAGGCCGAGGAAGTGCTCGTCCGCGGGGTCTAAGCTGCCCTGAGGCAGAAAGTGCTTCATCACCGAATCAAAGCGATACAGGCCGGCCCGCCGGGTGCCCACCCAGAGGTTGCCTTTGCTGTCTTCCATGAGCGAGACAATGGCGCTGTCCCCGAGGGCATGGGGGCTGGCACTGTCCGGCAGGAACTGCTCGAAATGGCCGCTTTTCGGATCCACCCGAAAAAGACCGTCCGATGCCGTGCCGATCCAATAGGCACCATCGCGTGTCTGTTGAAGGGCAAGAACCGACTCGACGGAAAAGTCCGTTATCCCATACTCGGTAAAAGGTTCGCGATCGAAGGCGCCCTGCTGCTCGTCATAGCGGTTTACGCCATTTTCCGTCCCCACCCAGAGCTCGCCATCGCGATCTATCATGAGCGTGGTCACGAAGCTGCTTGAGAGACTTGTTGGGTCCGAACGGCGGTGCTCAAAGATTTCGAGCTGGTAGCCATCAAAACGATTGAGCCCCTCCTGGGTGGCGAGCCAGATAAAGCCGCTGCGATCCTGGAGGATGTCACTGACGATTTCGTGCGAGAGCCCGTCGTTCTTGCGCAGCTGATTGAAGAGCAGATTTCGCTTTGGAAGATCTGCCCCTTCGGTGACGTAGGCACCCGCGGCAGCGGGTAACAGCAGCGAGCTGATCATCAAGATCAGCCAGGCGACGGTGCGATGGGAGTTGAGATGTTTCATCGTAGCGCTCTGCTTAGGCCGCTCGACCTTCGAGCCAGCGTTTGAAAGTGGGGGGAGACACGCCCATCAGGGCTGCACCAACAGAATTCCGGTTGCTGGATTGTTCGAGAACAACTTCCAGAAGTGCTGCGCGCACAGCATCAAGCAGTGGCACACCATCTTCTTCGGTGCTCGCGTTCGCGAGGTCCCGCAGGATCCGTCCCATCACAACCCAGGCTTCCGTACGGACCGCAAGACCGGCTTCCGCATCCCCTCGCGCCTTATCGAGCTGCCGACGGAAGGTGGATTCGGGAACGCCAGCAACCCGCGCTGCACGACGGCTGACCTGACCACAGGCCGCATTCAGCGCGATCACCATGTCTTCCTGCAGCCACTTACCAACGGGCACCGGACGACGGGCATTGTCTTTGAGGGCCTGCGCCACCTGCCGCTCGAGCTCGGCGCGTAGACTGGACATGTTCGTTGCGACCCCAGCGTCCGGACTATCGGTGGCGACCGGAGCCTGAGGTTCATTAACAGGGGCACGGTCGACCTGCTCTATGGGGAACGCATTCGGCTCGGCCTCAGGCAGCAGCTCGATATCATCGGCACCAATGCGCGATCCATCAGACAGCAGCACTGCTCGGAGAATGGCATGCTGCAGCTCGCGGACGTTCCCCGGCCAGTGATGCTGCAACAGAAAGGCTTCCGCATCCCGGGTAAAGCCGTCGCAGCTCCGATTGTTCTGTGTGGCAAAGCGGTCAAGGAAGGCCGTCGCCAGAGGCAGAATATCGTCCGGGCGCTCGCGCAGCGGTTGCGCCATCACCGGCACAACCTGCAGGCGGTAATAGAGGTCCTGCCGGAAGCTCCCGCGCGCAACCTCGTCCTTCAACTCCCGGTTTGTAGCGGCAACGATGCGCACGTCGACTTTTCGCGACTGAGTCCCACCCACGGGGACAATCTCGCGCTCCTGGACGAAGCGAAGCAGCTTGGCCTGCACATCCAACGGCAGCTCACCGATCTCATCGAGAAACAGCGTGCCGCCATCGGCCTGCACGATGCGGCCATCGGAGGCCGACTCCGCGCCCGTATAGGCGCCTTTCACATGACCGAAGAGCTCAGCTTCGAGAAGGCTGTGGGAAATGGCGCCACAGTCGACGGTAACAAAGGGTTGGTCTGCGCGGTTGCTGTACTCGTGCACACTGTGGGCGAGCATTTCTTTGCCGGTGCCACTCTCACCGATGATGAGTACGGTGGCTTCCGAAGGAGCGATGCGCTCAATGAGCGCCATCTGTTCCTGCATCTGAGCAGAGGCGAAAACCGGACGGTGCGGATTCATCGCTTCACGCAGCTCGCGCACTTCTTCGCGAAGCTGCCGGCTTTCCTGGTCTTTCTCGCGAATCCAGCTGACAGAAAGCTCGGCGCGATCGAGGGCGATGGCCAGCTGCGTGGCCAGCGCGTTCAGGAACATGAGATCCGTTGAATCCGGCTGGAAGCGGCTGTTCTGCCCGTCGAGATAGAGGCAACCCACACTTTTGCCGCTCGCAATCAACGGCACCGCAAAACTGGTGGTGCCGCGGGGCGCCTCTTCGGCGCCGTGATGGTTGCGTTCCAGTTTGCCGGAGCCGAGGGCTTTCTGGATGAGCGCCGTCTGC
>JBCDDI010000095.1:0-9440 GCA_039180365.1 Pseudomonadota bacterium | reverse complement strand
CCCAACCCCCCCCCCCCCCCCCGGCATCATGCGGTTGATGCCTGGTGTGGTGCCTGTGCTTGCCGGTCTCATCATTCCCCTGCCGCTGTTCCCGGACTGGATGCAGGGGGCGCTGTTCTGGCAGCCCTTCCGGGGCATGGCTGACGTGCCGTTCCGGCTCTACAGCGGACACATTCCCCCGGAAGCAGCCCTCTTCGAGATTGGCGTTCAATTTGGCTGGTTCTGTGTGCTCGTCGTCTTCGGGCTCTGGCTTCTGAAGCGGGCGCGACGGCGTCTCGTGGTGCAGGGCGGATGACTTCCCGCGAGCTTAATGCCGGGCCCGGTGCGGTTCGCCTCTATGGCCAGCTCGTCGCACAGTCCATTCGGGCCCATCTGCAGTATCGGTTGTCTTTTCTGCTCATGGCCTTCGGTCATTTCATCACGAGCGTTGTTGAGGCCATCGGTATCTGGGCGCTCTTTGATCGGTTCGGCATGCTCGGTCAATGGTCCCTGGCCGAGGTCGCCTTTCTCTACGGCATCGTCAACACGGCTTTCCCGTTAAGTGAGGCCCTTGCCCGCGGTTTCGACATCTTCGGGGCCCAGTTTGTAAAAACGGGCAACTTCGACCGGGTGCTGCTCAGGCCCAGGTCGACGGTGCTGCAGCTTGCGGGCCACGACTTTCAATTACAGCGCGTCGGCCGTTTTGCGCAAGGGCTACTGGTGCTCGCCTGGGCGATCTGGACGCTCGACATCGACTGGACGCTCTGGCGCGCGGCACTGCTGGTCTTCACGATCGCATCGGGCGTCGTGTTCTTCTACGCACTCTTTATCTTTCAGGCGACCCTGTCTTTCTGGACCGTCGACTCTCTGGAGATCATGAACACACTGACCTACGGCGGCGTGGAAACGGCGCAGTATCCGATCGCGATATATCAGCCCGGCTTCCGGCGCTTTTTCACCTTTGTTGTGCCGCTGGCTACCATCAGCTACTTCCCCGCCCTCGCCATTCTCGGTATCGATGATCCCCTGGGCAGCTCCCTGTCTGCGCAGGTGCTTGCACCGCTTGCGGGCTACCTGTTCTTTGGCGCGTCGCTCCTCGCCTGGCAGGCAGGGATCCGCCACTACACGTCCACAGGCAGCTGAGTTAGGCTCGCGGTTCTTTTTTTCGGGAGAGGGGTTTGGCCAGGGAAGCGCGCTTCCTCAGCATCGCCGAGGCTCGCGAGGCGTCCGGCCTGCGCATGGCCTGCCTGCGCGGTATCCCGAGCCCGTGGAGCGAAGCGGCGAAGGGTATCTTCCATGTGAAGGGACTCGATTGTCAGTACGCGGGGCAGGCGGAGTCCGACGAAGACAACGCCGTTGCCGCCTGGGCCGGCGATTCCTCAGTCCCTGTAGTAGCCTATCGCCGTGAAGCGCTGCGTACGGGCTGGGTGGAAATACTCATTCTGGCGGAACGGCTTGCGCCGGAGCCCGCACTGATTCCGCAGGATCCCCGGGATCGGGCGCTCTGTTTTGGTCTCGCCCATGAGATTGTTGGCGAGATGGGCCTCGGCTGGGCGCAGCGCCTGTTAATCCTGAAAGGGAGCCTCGATCACAGCGGCGAACCCGGCAGCACAAACTCGGCGGCGCAGCTTGCGGGGAAGTACGGCCTGATTCCCGCACATGTGGCCGTTGCGGAAGATCGCGTCGTTGAAGTGCTCGGCCTCCTCGATGCGGAACTCGGTGACGAAGACTATTTCTTTCCCGGGCAGCTCACTGCGCTCGACATTTACTGGGCGACGATGGCGAACCTGTTGACGCCCCTGCCGGAGGCTCAGCTGCCCATGGGGGATCGGATGCGCGCCGTCTATGCCACCCGCAACGAGCGGATCCTTACGGCGTTGACGCCGCGGCTGCGCGCGCACCAGGAACGAATTTACCAGGATCACCTCGAGCTCCCCGTGCCCCTGTAACCGATTTCAGCAAGACTCTTTCGCACAGTCAGGAAACACACCATGAAGTTCTCCAATCGCATCACCGACCTGCTCGGCATCGAAGTTCCCATCGTCCAGGCGCCTATGGGCTGGATTGCCCGCTCACAGCTCGCTTCGGCCGTCTCGGAAGCCGGTGGCCTTGGCATCATCGAGACGTCCTCCGGCGAACTTGATGCCGTGCGCGAAGAGATCAAGAAGATGCGCACGCTCACGGACAAGCCCTTCGGGGTGAACATTGCCCAGGCCTTCGTGCGGGATCCGGAGATCGTGAAGTTTGTGATTGATCAGGGGGTCAAGTTTGTCACCACTTCTGCCGGGAACCCCGAGCGCTATACGGAAGAGCTGAAAAAAGCAGGACTGACCGTGTTCCACGTTGTACCGAGTCTCTCAGCGGCCCTGAAGGCCGTTGAATGTGGTGTGGACGGCCTTGTCGTAGAGGGTGGTGAAGGCGGCGGCTTCAAAAATCCGAAGGATGTTTCCACCATGGTGCTCCTGCCGCTGGTCCGATCGAAGGTGGACGTGCCGATCATTGCTGCCGGTGGTTTTGTCGACGGCAAGTCTATGGCAGCCGCCTTTGCTCTAGGCGCTGAAGCCGTGCAGATGGGTACGCGTATGGTCTCTGCCGCTGAGTCACCGGTCCATGAAAACTGGAAAAACGCCATTGTCGGCGCCCGGGAAACGGACACGGTGTTTCTGAACCGCGCGCACTCGCCCGCCTTACGGGCACTGCGGACAGAGAAAACGACGCGCCTCGAGTTTGATACGGAAACTAATGCCATGACCGAGTTCGGCACGGCCCTCGATCTCTATTTTGGAGGAGACATGGAGGCGAGCATTGCGCTCACGGGCCAGGTCTGCGGCCGCATCGATTCGGTTAGACCCGTGGCGGAAGTGATCGAGGAGGTGAAGGCCGAATTTTTCGAAACGCTTGGTGCCATGAGCGAGCGATATCTGGGCTGATGGGAGGCTCGAAACTCTAGGTAACAGCGGCACAGCCCTGAGCGAAAAAAACAGCCCTGAGCGAAACAACAGCCCTGAGCGAAACAACAGCCCTGAGCGAAACAACAGCCATGAGCGAGACAGCAGCCATGAGCGAGCCTACGACTCACCCCTTCGACGAGAGAGTGCAGTCGGCCACGGCGTTGCTGCGCCGCTGGTCCTGGCGAGTGATCTGGGCCCTCGCTCTTGCCTGGGCCGCGGGTGCCATCTACTACGATGGTCCCTTCGGTAAGGAGGGCGGCAACTTCTGGCTCATGCTGGCCTGGATTGCTTTAGTGATTGCAGCGCTCTACTTCGGACGACTCTGGGTGAAGGCGACCGTACTGCTCGGGGCTTTCCTCGGCGTGCTGCTCCCCTGGCTCAATCTTGATGCGTCGAATGAGCGAGAGTGGTATCCGGAGTGGGCGGAGACTCCCTATGTGACCTTCGAGGGCGGCACCGCGACCTTCCACAACTACCGGAACTTCGCCTACGGCGATGATGGTTCCGTCGAAGAGCGCTGGGAAACGCGGACCGTGCAGCTCAGGAATCTGCGCGGAGTCGACTACTTTCACGATAACTTCGGCGGCGATCTGCTCGCCCATCCGATTCTCTCCTTCGACTTTGGACCGGACGGGCACCTGGCGCTGTCAATCGAAACGCGCCGCGAGGTCGGCGAAAGCTTCACGGAGCTTGGTGGCTTCTATAAGTACTTTGACCTGGGTTATGTCTGGGGTGACGAGCAGGACATGATTCGCGTCCGCGTTCTACGTGATGAACCGATCTACCTCTACCGGCTGACGACAAAACCCGTGGCGTCGCTCTTCCTGTTCATGGATTCTGTGAGAACAACGAATGCGCTCGCGGTGAGCCCACGTTTCTATAACGTCCTCACGGCTAACTGCACCACGAGCCTTTTTGCGCAGACACCGGAGCTCAAGGCTCGCAACTTCGATATCCGCATGCTGTTGAACGCGCGTCTCGATGAACTCGCCTTTGAGGATGGATTTCTGGAAACGGACGGCCTTGAATTCGAGGCGCTTCGCGCCCGGGCCCTGGTGAATGAGGATGTTCTCTCTGCGGGTACCGCCGAGGATTTCTGGCGGCAGATACGAGAGAACCGTCCGGGCTTCTCGGTGCGGCTTGCAGAGTTCGCGGCGGCAGAAGCCGATTGACCAGACGCGTGTGTGTGTCAGCTTGTGCATCGGCTCGCGTGTGCCGGGGGTGGTTATGAATCGACGGTACCTTGGCTGCCTGTGGCTAGGCGTTTGGCTGGTCACGGTTGCGAACATTGCGCTTGCCGAAGAGGGTGGCGCCGGGGATGTGGGGCCTTACGCGACAGGTTTCGATTTCAGCGATACCCGGTTCTCTTTAGGCATTGGCCTGGCTGCGCTGCGCTATGACGCGCAGCTCAACTTCATCGACAAGGACAGCGGAGATTCGATTTTCGTCGATGCCGAAGGCACGCTCGGTTTGCCGGAAACGGATGTCTCCCCGCTGCTCTTTGGCCGCTATCGTTTCTCACCGCGGCATTCGCTCGGTTTCAGCTTCTGGAACCTGCGGCGTTCAAATACACTCATCGACGGCGATATCGACCTTGGTGATCTGGAGATCTCGGGCCAGGTGGGCCTTTCTGATCGGAGTAACTTCTACTATCTGAGCTATAACTACACCTTCCTCCAGGACGCCCGATCCAAGGTATTTGGCACCGTAGGTCTCTACGGACTGGATGTCAGGTACCAGCTTGAAGCAACGGGGACTATATCCATCGATGGCACACCAATCGCTGGAGATATGCTGGTACGCGATGTATCTGTCTCAGCACCACTGCCGATGGTGGGGGTGGATGCAATTTTTGCGTTGACGCCGAAGTGGTCGCTCGGCACCAAAGTCACCTTTGTTGCCGGGTCGGTTGGCAAGGTCCGTAACGCCCTTGTGCTCGATACCTCCGTTCGAGCGCAGTACATGTTCAACGACAGTTTCGGCCTGCACGTCGGTATGAAGTACTTCAATGCAGACTTTGAGGTGAATCAGTCAGCGCTCCGTACCGAAGTCAGCTACGGTTTCGACGGAATTTTTGGCGGCCTTTCCCTCACTTTCTGATAGTGCTGAAGCGTCAAGCGAGCCGCCAGGGGATCGTCTCCTCAGCCATGAACGGCACCACGGTCTCTCCTTCGCGGGTCAGCTGCGCCGGCACTTCAGTGGGCCTGCGCTCGAGGGTGATCTCACCGTCGTTCAGGGGTAACCCGTAGAACTTCGGTCCGTTTTCGCTGGCGAAAGCCTCCAGCCGGTTGAGATGACCCTCTTCTTCGAAGACCTGCGCATAACTTTCCATGGCGATCGGGGCCGAATAGATACCCGCGCAGCCGCAGGCGCTTTCCTTCTCATGGCGCGGATGCGGTGCGGAATCGGTGCCGAGAAAGAACTTGCTGCTGCCGGATACCGCGGCAACACGAAGTGCTTCCTTGTGCTGGCGCCGCTTCGCGACGGGCAGGCAATAAGCATGAGGGCGGAGGCCACCGTCAAAGAGGGCGTTGCGATCGATGTGCAGGTGATGGGCGGTAATGGTGGCGGCCACGTTGGCGGTGGCGCTCTCCACAAACTGCACCGCATCGGCCGTGGTGATGTGTTCGAGGACAACTTTCAACGCAGGAAACAGCTCTGTAACCGGGGTCAGCACCTGTTCGATAAACACCGCCTCCCGGTCGAATACGTCGACCTCCGGCGTGACCACTTCGCCGTGGACCAGGAGCGGCATGCCGATGGCTGCCATGCGTTCGAGCACCGGATAAATGTTGCGCACGTCCGTGACACCGGCGTCGGAATTGGTTGTTGCGCCGGCCGGATAAAGCTTACAGGCGGTGAAAACGCCCGCTTCGAAACCTCCGGCGACCTCGTCCGGATCGATGGTGTCGGTCAGATAGGCGGTCATGAGCGGCGTGAAATCGAGGCCCGGCGGGCAGGCTGCGAGAATCCGGTCGCGGTAGGCGGCCGCTGCTGCCTGGGTTGTGACGGGCGGTACCAGATTCGGCATGACAATCGCTCGCGCGAACTGCCGCGCCGTATCGGCTACGGCAAGCTCGAGCATAGGCCCGTCGCGCAGATGCACGTGCCAGTCATCCGGCCGGCGCAGGGTCAGGGTCCTTGGCTGATCGGTAGCCTCGTTGCTCATGCGTTGTCCTTCAGCAGCAGCTCCGCTTCGATTTCCACCGGCACGGAAAACGGCAGCTCCGCCAGGCCCACCGCCGAGCGCGCGTGGGCGCCGATCTCCGGACCGAACACCTCGAGAATCAGTTCCGAGGCGCCGTTGATCACCGGCGGGATGGCGTTGAATCCGGGTGCGACGTTCACCATCCCGAAGAGCTTGAGCCAGCCGGCTACGGCATCGAGGGAACCGACCGCCTGGCGGATCGTCGCCAGGAATCCGAGGGCCACGAGTCGAGCTGCCTCATAACCCTGCTCGGGCGTCACCTCCCCACCGACCTTACCCAGGGGCCTGGCCATAGTCCCATCGGCGGCCAGGGGAACATGCCCGGCAAGATAGGCGTGGCGGCCATCGATACGGATCAGTTCGAAGGGCAGGTTGGCAGTCTGCATCGGTGCGGGCAGAGTGAGTCCAAGCGCCGCGAGACGCGCCTCAGCCGTTTCTGCCATGAGCGGTTGCTCCTCGGTGGAATTCGGGCCGTCACTCTAGCGCATTCTCTCGGGGCCGGTCGATGTGAGCAGGCTGTGAAACCCGCATGCGGCGCGCTTTTCCCGCCGCGACGTTTCCGTGTAACGTGCGCCCCATGAAGGAAAACGCAGCAGAACAGGCCGCAGAAGCTACGAGCGAGCTGCACCCGGAAGCGCCGACCAGCGACGCCCCTGATCCCGAAGCAGCCATGGGTTCAGAGGCCGCGCGCGCTCGGGCGCTCGCCCGCTTACGCAAGCAGCTCCCGGCCGCCGCACTGCTCACGGAGTCCGCGCAGCGGAAACCCTTCGAAAGTGATGGCCTCACGGCGCTCAAGGAAGTGCCCTGGCTCGTGGCGTTGCCGGGAAACGAGGATCAGCTGAAGAGCGTGCTGACGATCTGTAGGGAAGAAGGGGTACCCGTTGTCCCCCGCGGCGCTGGCACCGGTCTCTCCGGCGGCGCTCGACCGCGGGCCGATGGCGTGCTGCTCGGCTTGTCCCGCCTCGACGAGATTCTCGAAATCGATCTCGAAAACTGTGCTGCCCGAGTACAGCCCGGCGTGCGCAACCTCGCCATCAGCGAAGCCGTTGCGGAGCATGGTCTCTACTATGCCCCGGATCCGTCATCGCAGATTGCCTGCTCCATTGGCGGCAATGTGGCGGAAAACTCCGGCGGCGTTCATTGTCTGAAATACGGCCTCACGGTGCATAACGTGCTCGGTGTAAAGGTCCTGACCCTGGCCGGTGACGAGCTGGTCCTTGGAGGGCCCGGCGGCGATCCGGAAAGCCTCGATCTGCTGGCGCTCATGTGCGGCTCCGAAGGACTTCTTGGCATCGTCACCGAAGTCTGGGTGCGGCTGTTACCCATTCCGCCGGAACGGCGCGTGCTCCTGGCGGGGTTTCCGACGCTCTCCGGCGCCGCCGACGCGGTTGCCGCCATTATCGGCTCCGGTCTGATTCCGGCGGGCCTTGAGATGATGGATGCGCTGGCGGTGGAGGCGGCAGAAGCGTTTGTTCACGCCGGCTACCCCACGGATGCGGCGGCCATTCTTCTCTGCGAGCTGGACGGCGTCCCCGAAGAAGTCGCCCATGACGCAAAGCTGGTGGAACGCGTGGCTCGCGAGCACGGTGCCGAGAGCCTTCAGGTTGCGGAGAGCGAGGCTGAGCAGGCCCGCCTCTGGCTCGGTCGGAAAGCGGCGTTTCCCGCCGTTGGCCGTCTCGCGCCGGACTATTACTGCATGGACGGGACGATTCCCCGGGCTGCCCTCGCGGATGTTCTTGAGCGGATCAGCGAACTGTCCGAAGAGTTTGGTCTGCAGGTGGCGAATGTGTTCCACGCCGGCGACGGCAACCTGCATCCGCTGATCCTCTACGATGCGAACAAACCTGGTGAGCTCGAACAGGCTGAGGCCTTCGGCAGCCAGATCCTCAATCTCTGTGTGGCGGTGGGTGGAACCGTTACCGGCGAACACGGGGTTGGCGTTGAGAAGCTCGGTCCCATGTGCGGGCAGTTCTCGAGCGCCGAGCTTGAGCAGTTCTTCCGGCTGAAAGCCGCCTTCGATCCGGACGGCCTGATGAATCCCGGTAAGGCCATTCCAACGCTCACGCGCTGCTCGGAAGTTGGGGGCATGCACGTGCACGGCGGTCGCCTGCCTTTCCCGAATCTGGAACGGTTTTGACCGATCGCAGCGAGGAACTCCTGGAGGCCGTGCAGAGTGCCCGCGCCGAAGGGCGTGCGGTGACGATCGCCGGGACCGGCAGCAAAGCTTTTCTCGCCGAGAGCTCCGTAGAGACGGAGCACGGGCGACTGCTGTCCACGGAAGAACACCAGGGCATCGTCGACTACCGACCGGATGAACTGGTTGTCACGGTCCGGAGCGGCACGCCGCTGAAGCTTCTCAAGCAGACCCTTGCCCGGGAAGGGCAGATGCTGCCCTTTGATCCACCGGAATTTCAGGGCCTTGGCACCATTGGCGGCGCCGTGGCCAGCGGGCTCGCGGGACCAGGCCGCCCCTGGCGGGGTGGGGTGCGCGATGCGGTCCTCGGCGTAAAGATGATCAACGGGCTCGGTGAGGCGCTCAGCTTTGGCGGCCAGGTCATGAAGAACGTCGCCGGGTTCGATGTGGCGCGGCTGCAGGCCGGCGCTTTCGGCAGTCTTGGGGTACTCCTCGAGGTCAGTCTGCGGCTCTTACCGCTCCCTCAGCTAGAGCAGACGAGAGTGCTCGAACGGGACGCTGAGGCCGCGCTCAGTCAGCTCAGAAGCTGGGCCAGGTTGCCGCTGCCATTAACGGGTACCGCCATCTTCGAGGGCAGATTGCATCTGCGACTATCCGGCAGTGAAGCGGCAGTGTCTGCTGCGGCGGAGGCCGTTGGCGGTGAGTTGGGTGATGACTCTCTTTGGGCGGGCCTACGCGATCACAGCCTTCCAGCGCTGAAGTCAGTGTTGCTCGCCTGCGCCCAGGTGCCACCGGCAACGGCAGCCCCGGCAGAAGATCTGCTCATCGAATGGAATGGCGCCCGGCGCTGGCGTGAAGCCTCGACCGCCGCCGCACCCTATGTGCCCTTCGGGCCAGACTACGGCCGCTATCGTTGTCTAACTGCCGGTGGCAACGAAACCCTTGCGGCTTATCAAGCTCGGCTAAAAGCGGCCTTTGATCCCGACCACCTCTTTAACCCGGAGCTGACCCGTGCAGACCTCGCTGCCTGAAGACTATCGGGCAACGCCAGAAGGTGCGCGGGCCGACGAGATTCTCAGAAGCTGCGTGCATTGCGGCTTCTGCAACGCAACCTGTCCCACCTATCAGCTCCTTGGCGATGAGCTTGATGGGCCCCGGGGTCGCATCT
>JBCDDI010000094.1:0-9572 GCA_039180365.1 Pseudomonadota bacterium | reverse complement strand
GGCGTAGATGAGAACGTCCACCGGATACTCAACGCCCTCGTGGACCACGCCGCGCTCGTTGATCTCCTGGACACCGCGGGGTGCTGTATCGACCAGGTGCACGTTCGGACGATTGAAGGTCGGCAGATATTCGTCGTGGAAGGTCGGGCGTTTGCAGCCATAGGGGTAGTAGGGCTTCAGAGCCTCGGCGGTGGCCGGGTCTTCGACAATGGCGTCTACCCGTTCACGGATCTGCTCCATGATGCGGAAGTTGGTGTCGAGTTGCTTCTGAATGAGCTCTTCCGGTGAAAGCTCGCGTTCGTGTTCCTTCCGTTCCTTGAAATCCGGTACCTTGCCAGCCAGGTAGTCGTCGTTGGCTTTGATGGCCGTGCGCCCGGCGGAGATTTTTGAGAAGCGTGCCCGTCGCGCCCGAGCCCAGCCGGGTTCCTGCTTCCAGCTTTCGATTTCTTCATCGGTGGTGGCGCGCTGATCGCGGACGTCGACAGAGGAGGGCGTGCGCTGAAACACGTAGAGTTCGCCCACGGTCTTGGCGAGCTCTGGAACCGCCTGCACGGCGGTGGCTCCGGTGCCGATGATGCCAACGCGCTTTCCTTCCAGGTCGATGTCGTAGTTCCAGCGCGAGGTGTGAAAGGCATCACCCTGGAACTTCTCCATACCATCGATGCGGGCCAGTTTCGGCGTTGTCAGAATGCCGTTGGCGAGCACCACGAACCGCGCCCGCATGGCATCGCCCCGGTCCGTGTAGACGGTCCAGCGACCGGTCTCTTCATCCCACTCAGTGCGCTCCACGGTTGTGTGGAACAGGCAGTGATCATAGAAGCCGAACTTTTCTGCCATGCTCTGGCAGTACTCCATGATTTCGAAGCCGGAGGCGAACTTCATGGTCGGGAAGTAGCCCATTTCCTCCAGGAGTGGCAGGTAGGAATAGGACTCCACATCGCAGGCGATGCCCGGATAGCGGTTCCAGTACCAGGTGCCGCCGACGTCACCGCCTTTTTCACAGAAGCGCACGTCCGTAAAGCCGGCCTGGGAGAGTTTGTGCCAGAGCAGGAGCCCCGCGAAGCCGGCGCCGACGACGAGGATTTCGCATTCGTCGTCGAGGCCTTCGCGCTCGACCGGGTCCGTGGAATAGTGATCCTCAAGATACTTGGAAAACTCGCCTTCCATGGCCATGTAGTCGGCGGCGCCCCGCCGGGCTTCTTTGAACTCCCGGTATTTGGCCTGCTCAGCTGCGTTGAATACGGCGCCAGGTTTTTCTGCGGGCAGCGTCTTCAGGGCTTCGCTTTCGGTGATTCCATACCCGCGGCCGGTAATGCGATCGGATGCGGGTGCTGCCCGCGTGTTGAACAGTTTGCGGCCTGATTCCGGATCCTTTCGGATAGCGGGGGCGGAACGATCGAGTGCAGTCATGACAGTGCTCTCTCCTCTATTCAAGCGGGCGACGGTTGGCGCAGGCAGGCTGATACCCGATAGTGGGCGACCGCCGGGCTGACCTGACGAAACCACCGATAGTCCCACAATCGTAAGCGGGGAGCCAAGGCGACGCCTTCACCAAAACCGAAAAGCAAAGCCGCCGACGCTGTCGCAGATGCAAAGGGGCCGATCGACTACCATGACAATATGGCTGCTTTCTCTGTCAATACGGATCGTTGCCGGGCTCCCCTCAGGTTGGGAGCCACGCTGACGCCTGTGCACGGCGCAATGACCTCCCGAGTGCTTCTATTGCTGAGTCTGGTTTTTGCGGCTCCGGTTTCCGTTTTTGCGGATATCTACAAATGGGTTGACGAAAACGGCCAGGTCCACTTCACGGATTCGCCGCCGCCAAATGAAGGCGAGCGGGTCGAGGTTGACGTACAGGCGCCCCCGGCGGAGCCGGACGAGGGCGAGTTACGCCGCCTCGAACTGATCCGCCAGTCGGAACTCAGGCGTGCGCATAATGAGTCCCTCGCAGAAAAAGATGAGCAGGAGGTACACGCCCCGGCACGACGTGTTGCCGCCTGCGAACAGGCTCGAGTGAGCTGGTATGCCCTGAACCAGCGCATGCCCGTGTACTGGACGGAAGACGGCACGCTGCGACCGCACTGGTCCAACGACACCTATCGCGGAGAGCGTCGCTATGTGGCCGATGCCGATCGCGAAACAACGCGGGAAGAGATCGAAGCCCGCATCAGCCGCAACTGTCCGAACGGACACGTTGAGAATGCCGCGGGAACTGCCTATCAACGCTGGCTGGCCGACGAGTGGTGCGCCGTCTATCGGGTGCGGCTCGAGGCTGCCCAGCAGGATGGCGCGCGGACACCGGACGACAAAATCGAAGACATGGAAGCACAGGTTCAGGAAGCCTGCGCGAGCTGAAGCGGGCCCTCAGCGGGCTGGCAGGCGCCCGTCGATGTAGTCGTCGATGAGTTCGTGATAACGGCGGATACGCTTTTCCTGATTGGACAGATACACGCCCTTAAAGCCCCGCGAGCGGAAACCCCGCTGCTGGGTAACAAACACAGCCACGTCTTCTTCGATGGCGGGACCGATCGAGTCTTCGCCGTAGGTCAGCATGTTGAGCTCTGCCTCACCGTCGAAGTGGCTGCCCATGCCCCGCTCCCCGGCTTCAGGTCCTGCGGCAATCGACGCAGGGCTCGCGTACCACCAGTTATCAAACAGGCACTGCTCAGGATCGTTGTAGTGCGGTCTGGCTCGGAGGAAGTGAAAGCCGTCGCTCCAGAGCGAGACGGCGAAGTTCGGAAACAGCGTGTAGTGGAAGGCGTCCGTAAACTGTTCGTCCGGAATCTTCGCGTAGTGGGAGAAACCGCGATCTGGTCCGAGCTTCCGCTTTGCGGACTGAAGCGCCTCGCGAGTGTCTTCCGGGCGGCCTTTGAAGTCATCCGGGTTGATGTCCCAGTAGCGCAGCTGACCGGATAACGGTTCAAGGATATTGCCTTCCTTATCCGTCGCGCCGTTGCCGTAGCCGCCACGCATGATCATGCGGTTATGCCCTTCATCGGAAAGGTCGAACTTCGTTTCCTTGAAGTAGGTGTTGATGTTGCCGCGGATCTCCTTGCGGTTTGTATCCGGCGTGGCGCGCATGTGCACGGTCGGCACATGGTAGGACTCGTTGAAGTTGTCGAGCACCACTTTCCAGTTGCAGGGCAGCCACATGGTGTTGGCCATGGTGCGCTGCCAGCTGTGGATATCGCGGCGCTCCCACTCGGTCCAGATTGGTCCGAGGTAGTCCTTCAGCGGGATGCAGTCCGGATCCATGTTGACCCAGATGAATCCGGCAAAGGTTTCGCAGGCGAGTTCCGCAAGGCGCACGTTTTCGCAGGGATTACCTTCTGGAAAGTCCTCTTTGTCCGGTGCGAAGTTGAGGCTGCCGTCCGGCATGAATGCCCAGCTGTGATACTTGCAGACGAAGCGTCGCTTAACGTGGCCTTTCGGCTCCGAGACCAGCGGATTACCTCGGTGCTGGCAGACGTTAAAAAAGGCTTTAACGGAGCCGTCGGCCTGCCGGACCATGAGGATTTCTTCCGGGCCGACCGGTTCCATCTGCCAGTCACCGGGCTCCGGCAGTTCGGACTCCCGGCCGAGCAGGAGCCAGACTTTGGTCCACATGCCTTCCCATTCTTTGGCGAAGAACTCCCTGGACGTATAGCGCTCCCCCGGGATCCTGTGCCCGCGGGTTTCCTGATCCGGCCAGGTGTCTACGCGGCGTATGTCTATGGCCATTTCGGCGCTCCTTCTCCTTGCCTGGTTGTCCGCTTCCCTTCGCAGTCTGCCTCGCTGTCGTCCGGGCTAGCGCTCTTCCAGACCCCGTTCCACGCGGAGTTTGTTCATGCGCACCTTATCGGCCTCCATGCGTTCACCCAGCTCGTCTTCCTCGATGGTTCCGGCCATGTGCCGACCGGCGGTGCCGGAGTTGTACATGATCTTTTTCACCGGGGTCACGGCGATGATGGTCCTGAGTGGAGAATCGAGCAAGTTGTTGAAGTAGGTCTCGAAGTCCTCATTATCCGGGCTCACTTTCTTCGCCAGGGCCGGGTAGAACCAGGCTTTGGTATCCTCGTCGCTGAAGAACTCGGCGGTGCCTTTGAAAGTGATGGCGCCTCGCGGTGCATCGGCCGGGGCGTCGTCGCGATAGCTCATACTGCTGACATTTACGGACACCCGGTTGTCGCGCCTGATGGCCGCTGCCCGGTGCCGATGTTCGGCGAAGGTGAGCCAGATCTTGCCGTCTTTCCAGAAGTAGGCGTGGGTGACCCCCACCGGCCAGCCGTCCTTCGTTCCCCACATGAGCACGGCTTCATGGGCGAGCGTCATCATCTGATCCACCTCTTCCTCGGTGAATGGGTAGATGGAGACGACTTCATGATCGTGTGTCTGTACCACTGCGTTGGTCCTCCCGGAGCTCGTTTGCTTGTCCCTTGGGTAAAAAGCCCCCGCCCGCGGGCGGGGGCTGCCGCCGCCTCAGGGCGTCTGTCACTCTGCCGGCCGCTGGCCGCGATCAGGTGCGGATGCGTGTGATCCGGCCGCGACCGAAGCAGAGGACCGTGACGCTCAGGTGGCTCTCTCCCCTTTGAGAGTGCGTTCGAGTATCCTGACTCGCAGCGAAACAGTCAATCATGACGGTTTTTCCGCTTCGGGGTTAAGGAACGAGAGAGGAGAAGGAAGATGAGCGAGCAACTGCAGGAAACGCCCTTCTGGTTGAGGGACAACTTTGCGCCGGTGACGGAAGAAGTCACCGTTGACGAACTGAAGGTCACCGGAGAAATCCCGCGTGCCCTGAACGGCCGGCTGCTGCGCAACGGCGCAAACCCGCAGTCCGGGTGGTCGGCGCACTGGTTTCTCGGCAACGGGATGCTGCACGGCGTGGAGCTCGGCGACGGCAGCGCCAACTGGTACCGGAACCGCTATGTAAAGACGCCGCTTTTTCTCGAGCCAGAAGTTGAGGTTATGGATTCGCTCGGCGACATGTCGAGATCCCTGGCAAATACGCACGTGGTCCATCATGCCGGCAAAATCCTTGCGCTCGAGGAGGGGCACTGGCCTTTCGAGATTTCCCCGGAGCTCGAAACCGTGGGTCCCTGGAACTTCGACGGCAAGCTCGCCGGGGCCATGACGGCGCATCCAAAAACCTGCGGCGCGACCGGTGAGTTGCTGTCCTTTGCCTACAGCACAAGCGCGCCTTATCTCACCTATCACCGGACTTCCCCGACCGGTGAGATGCTCCAGGTTGAGCCCATCACGGTGAAAGGGCCAACCATGATTCACGACTTCAACATCACCCGGAACTATGTGGTGTTTATGGATCTGCCCGCAGTCTGGAATCTCGAAGGCCTGAACAGCACAGGTCTGCCCATCGTCTGGGACCCCTCCTACGGCGCGCGCCTCGGCGTTATGCCTCGGGAGGGTTCTGATGCGGATGTGGTCTGGTACGAGATTGATCCCTGCTATGTGTTCCATCCGCTCAATGCCTATGAAGACGGCGAAAAAATCATCGTCGATGTCTGCCGAATGGAAGACACCATGAAGCCCGGTTCCAACTCGCCGCCCATGCTCTACCGCTGGGTGATCGATCAGAGCGCGGGCACCGTGACGGAAACCCAGCTGGACGATCGCGTGGTGGACTTCACCCGGGTCTGCGACACGAAGGTGGGTCAGCCTTACCGTTACGGCTATGCGGCGGCCTTCGCGCCGAGCGGGCCCGTTGCGGAAGGGTTCATGAAATACGACCTGGAGCAGGGTTCGAGCGAATTCGTATCCCTCGAGGGCGGGCAGGGGAGCGAACCCGTGTTCGTGAAAGATCCGGCGGGTTCCGCGGAGGATGATGGCTGGGTACTGAGCTACGTGTTCCGCCCGGAAGAAAACCGAAGCGAAGTGGTTGTCATTGATTCCCGAGCCTTCACCGATGGTCCCATTGCCCGTATCCACCTGCCCGTGCGGGTGCCGGCGGGCTTCCACGGCAACTGGGTGCCGGACGGCTACTAGCCGAACGGCGCTTCTAGCTTAGCGCCGCCGCTGGCTCAGCGCTGATTCTGGCTTAGCGATGCCGCTGACTTAGCGCTGGCGCTGGCTCAGCGATAATAGCTGCGGCTCTTGTGCCGCTTTACCTGTGTGGCGACGTCCGGCTGCTCGCGCGCCTCGGCGAGGATGTCTGTGAGCATGGGGCGCAGCAGGTCGAGGCAGGCACTGACTTCAGCCAGGGTGAATTCCGGGGCCGCCGAGTTGTCCCTTGGGGTCATCAGCCGGTTGAGGCCTGCGTGCAGGGCGTCGGCTTCCAGGCCGCGCTCAGCAGCAATGGCTTCCGCCGCCGGACCGGCCAGGGCAATCAGCCTGGTGTGTTCGGGGCTGGGTGTACCAATGAGTTCGTTTCGACCGCAGAGCTTTCCCGCCTCGCCCCAGACCCACCAGCTGCTGTGGTAGCCGAGACGCCGCGACACCATCGCGTGACCGGCCGTGTGCACACAGGCTTCTTTCAGAGTTCTGCCCGGGAGATCTTCATCTTCGTTCATGGCCACTCGCGACGCTCAAAGCGAGCAGCCTAGCGCGGATCCTGGCTCAAAGGATGTCTTCGAGGGGCCGAGCGGCTATCTCCGCGGCTTCCTCGCGCTCAAGACCGAGCGTGCGCAGCATGATGGCAGCGGCCTGATTGATGAGCCGTTCCGGATCTTCTGCTTTGATGCCTGCCAGCAGCACGCTGACATAGCCGCCAAAGAGGAACACGGCAGTCGCCTCGAGATCGCCAACCTGAAAGCGTCCCCTGGCGAGGCCGGCTTTGAAGTCCCGGGTGCCAAAGGCGCCGATGGCCTGACGCACGGTTTCAACGGGTACGCCGGCTTCGGCGAGAAACCACTGCCAGAGCGGGTCTCGAACCATGCTGATGCCAACGTAGCGCGCCGAGGTGGCAAGAATCACCGCCGGATCTGCTTCGGCGCCGAGCGCCCGCTGGACTTTCGCGTCCAGCGCTGCCGCGTCCTCCATCATGATCGGCAGCAGAATCTCGTGCTTCGATTTGAAGTGCAGATAGAACGAACCGTGGCCTACATCGGCGGCACGGGTGATGGCACCGATGGTGACCGCTTCTACCCCCTGCTCGCGGAACAGTCTGGCGGCGGCGTTGATGAGCCGAACGCGAGCTTCCTGGCGCTTCCGCGCCACGCGGCCAAGGGGTCGAGCCTGTTCCTCGGCTGATTCCCCTTGCTGGTCTGGTGCTTTCTCGAATGCTTCGCTCAAAGGAGTGCTACTCAAAAATGACTTCAGTCAAAAATGATTGCATACAAAAATGAATTGAGTCAATATCTAAAGCAAGCCAAGGCAGGGGAAGGCTGAAACACGTGGCGAGGTGGCGAAGTAGCGAATGGGGTTATTCGGGGGTCAGAGGTGACGGGAAGCGTGGCGCAGACTGACGCACCGCGCTCGGAGAGCGAAGTGCCTGCTCAGGCCCTTGCCGACGTTGCCATCCTTGGTCTCGGACCGGTGGGCTGTTTTGCCGCGATTCTCCTCGCCCGCCGCGGTCTCCGGGTGCTGGCCGTGGAGCGTGATGAGGCCGTCTACAAGCTGCCGAGAGCCGTAAATCTCGATGGTGAGGTGGTGCGATCCGTGCAGCCCTTCGGGCTTGCCGAAGAACTCAATTCGCTGCTGCAGCCGCTCCGGCCCGGGGAGCGGGCAGGCTTTGCTAATTCGCGTCGGGAGTTTCTCTTCGGCGCAGAGTCCAGGGACTTCGGCGCGAACGGCTGGCAGCCCATGAACATGTTTGATCAGCCCGAGCTTGAGGCGTACCTGCGGGACACGGCCCTCGATCAGGACAACGTCACGGCCTACATCGGCTTTGAGGCGACAGAGTTCTGCGACCACGGTGATCGGGTGAGCCTGTCGGTGGCCCCGGCGAAACAGCCCGCGGCGGATACCGAAGCGGATGCAGGGGTTCTGACGGCGGCAGACACGGAGACAGAGGCAGAGGCAGAGACAGAGACAGCTACGCCGAAAACCCTCGAAGCCCGCTATCTGATTGCCTGCGACGGCGCATCAAGCTTCACCCGAAAAACGCTTGGGATTGGCTGGCACGACCTTGGTTACAACCACGATTGGCTGGTTGTCGACATTACCACCCTTCCTGGGCACACCCTCGGCACAACGACCATGCAGGTCTGCGACCCGGACCGGATCTCCACCTACGTCTGCACGAAAGATCCCTACCGGCGCTGGGAGTTCAAGCTGAACAAGGGAGAAACCTGGGAGGAAATGCTCGACCCGGAGCGGATCAGAAGCCTCATTGAAGCCTGGACGCCTGCGGGCACTTATGAGATCCGGCGGGCAGCCATGTATCAGTTTCATGCCGCCACGGCAGACACCTGGCGGGTCGGTAATGTGTTCATCGCCGGAGATGCGGCGCATCAGACCCCGCCGTTCCTCGGCCAGGGGATGAACGCCGGTGTTCGAGACGTGATCAACCTCGGCTGGAAGCTGCCGCTGGTGCGCTCCGGTCTGCTCGAAGAACGGTTCCTCGACAGCTATCAGGCGGAGCGCGATGCCCATGCTCATGACCTGGTGGAGTGGGCGGTCTCCATTGGCCGCCTGATGGAACACCTTGCCGCGGTAGAAGCGGCAGAACGGGCGGGCGAGGCACCGCCGGAAACGCCGCCGGCGCTGAAAGCGGCCGGCTACGGACAGGGCCGCGGGCAGCCGCCGCTCAGGGCCGGGGCCCTGATGACGGAGCAGGTCCGTGAGGACGGCCCCGTTGGTTTTCTTTTCGCCCAACCGATCGTCCGCGATGGCGCCCGCGAGGTACGTCTCGACGAGGTGCTCGGCCCCGGCTTTGCCGTGGTGGGTCTCACGGCGGAGGATCTCAAGCTCAGCCCGGAGAGCGAACGGCTGCTCGACCGCCTCGGTGCACGTCGCGTGGTCCTTGATGGTCTGGCGGAAGCGCGCGGCCATTTTGATCGCGGCTACTTGGAGACACCCGTCATGATCATCCGCCCGGATCGCATTGTTTTTGGAGTGACCACAGCTACCGTCGATCTCGACAGTCTTGTTAAGGCGCTTGGAGAACGACTGTGCCTGAGAGACTTTTGCTGAATGACTTTTGCCAGCGAGCAACTTTACTAGGGAGTAAAAATGAAACTCGCCACCTTTTCTAACGCCGCCAATGAAACACCGCGCCTTGGCCTGGTGACCGGCGATGCCATCGTTGATCTGACTGCGGTGGCCGGCGCGCCCGGCTCCATGGCCGAGTACCTGGCCGGCGGTGCGACCGCAGAGGCTGCCGTGCGCGGCGCTGCCGGGATTGAAGGCCTGCCACTTGCCGACGTTACCCTCCATGCACCGATGCCGAAGCCCGGCAAGGTGCTGGCCATCGGCCTGAACTACGGCGACCACATCGCTGAGAGTGGTATGGAGCCCCCGAAGTTTCAGGTCTGGTTTAACAAGCAGCACAACTGCATTAACGATCCTTACGGTCCAATCAATCTGCCCGAAGTTTCTGACAAGCTCGACTACGAGGCGGAACTCTGCCTGCTCATCGGCAAGCGCTGTAAGCACGTACCCAGGGAGCGGGCGCACGAGGTCATCGCCGGCTACTTCTG
>JBCDDI010000093.1:0-9596 GCA_039180365.1 Pseudomonadota bacterium | reverse complement strand
CTTAATCAGCTCAGGAGCCCCATACCATCTCAGGGGCCCTCATCAGCCTCTGTGGGCCAAGGTCGTGATCTGACGGATATCTAGTCGATCCGCCAGATCACAGACCGATCCGCTAACGGAAGCTCGCGTTGACCGCGCCAAGGGCCTCAGCGCCCGGGCACAGGTCCTCAACGTCAAGCTCATTCAGGGGTCGCTTCACCGTATCCAGCACCTCGTGGCAGTCCGAGGCATCCGGATCCACGTAGAGCAGCCCCGTAACCACCTCGCCCTCTGCCTGCCGGCGCTGCACGTAGTTGAGGGCGCCGATGCGGTCGTGCACGTCAAAATTCTCGTCGAGCTTGGCGAGCTTCAGCGTCGAGCCGTCGGGCATGCGCACGTCTTCCGTCGTCCCGGGCTCATAGTCGGCGGTGATCTCTTCCTGCGGTAGGAAGTAGTCGGAAACGGTCACGGTTTCGCTGTGCTCACGCACGTAGTCATAGCTCTTCGTAGAGCCATTGTGGTTGTTGAAGGCAACACAGGGCGAGATCACGTCGATAAAGGCGAAGCCCTGGTGCATGAGGCCCGCCTTGATCAGCGGCACAAGCTGCCGCTTGTCCCCGGAGAAACTCCGCGCCACGAAGCTCGCGCCGATTTGAAGGGCCATGGACACAACGTCGATGGGCTCATAAAGATTCGGCAACCCCTTCTTACTCGTAGAGCCTTTGTCGTTCGTGGCCGAGAACTGGCCCTTGGTCAGCCCGTAGGTACCGTTGTTATCGATCACGTAAAGCATGTTGATGCGCCGACGGACGATATGCGCAAACTGGCCGAGACCGATGGAGGCGGTATCTCCGTCACCAGAGACGCCAATGCAGTAGAGCTCGCGGTTGGCAAGGTTGGCGCCGGTGGCCACGGAAGGCATACGGCCGTGCACGGAGTTAAAGCCGTGCGATTTGTTCAGAAAGTAGCTCGGCGTTTTGGACGAACAGCCAATACCGGAGACTTTGGCAAACTTGTGCGGCGGCAGGGACAGCTCAGCGCAGGCCTGGACAATGGCGGCACTCACGGAATCGTGACCGCAGCCGGCGCAAAGCGTGGAGACCAGCCCTTCATAGTCGCGGCGGGTCAGGCCAATCTCATTAACCGGCAGCTGCGGATGATGGACTCGAGGTTTGGCGACAAACGTCATGATTTCACCTCCGTAAGGCGTGGCAGCTTCTGGGCTGTGAAGTACTCGGAGACCTGGGCCTGAATCGTGTCGGCTGAGATCGACAGACCGCCGTAATACAGAATGGAGATGAGCCCGGCCGGATCCAGATCTCCTTCGTTAACGAGCAGCGTCCGCATCTGTCCGTCGCGGTTCTGATCCACCACAAACACAAACTCGTGGGCGTCAATGAACTCGTAAACCTCCTGGCCGAAGGGGAAACCGCGTAGGCGCAGCGTGTCGAGATGAATGCCCTCTTCGGAAAGCAGATCCAGGGCCTCCTGCATGGGTAGCGCCGACGTGCCGTAGTAAAGGATTCCGGCGCGTTGACCGCTGCTTTCGATCTCCGCCTCGGGCACCAGCGTCGCCGCCGTCCGCCACTTTTTCTCAAGGCGCTGCATATTGGCTTCGTAGACTTCCGGCGACTCCGTGTAGGCCGCGTACTCGTCCCGGGAGGTGCCCCGGGTGAAAAACGCGCCCTTCTCCGGGTGCGTGCCCGGATAGGTGCGGTAGCCAATACCATCGCCGTCTACGTCAAGGTAACGACCGAAGCGTTCAACCTCGTCGAGGTCTTCGGCCGTTAACACCTTGCCGCGATCGTAGGTCCGCGCGTCGTCCCACTCAAAGGGGTCCGAGAGGTTGTCATTCATGCCGAGCTCGAGGTCGGTCATCATCAGGATCGGCGTTTGCAGGCGATCGGCGAGATCGAAGGCCAGCGCGCTGAAATCGAAGCACTCTTTTGGCGTCGAGGGAAACAGCAGCACATGTTTGGTGTCGCCGTGTGAGGCATAAGCAGAGGAGAGCAGATCTGCCTGCTGTGTGCGCGTGGGCATACCTGTTGAAGGACCCGACCGCTGCACATCAATGAGCACCGCCGGAATCTCGGCGAAGTAGGCAAGCCCCAGGAACTCACTCATGAGCGACACACCAGGACCGCTCGTTGCGGTAAAGGAACGGGCCCCGTTCCAGCCGGCGCCGATCACGATACCGATAGCCGACAGCTCATCCTCAGCCTGGATGATGGCAAATTTACGTTGCCCGGTGTCTTCATCGATGCGCAGCTTGTTGGCATGCTGCTCGAAAGCTTCAGCTACCGACGTGGACGGTGTGATCGGATACCAGGCACAGACCGTCGCACCGCCATAGATGGCGCCGAGGGCGGCAGCGGCATTGCCGTCGACCATGATCTTGTCGCCATTCGCCTCGAGGCGCGTCACCTGAATTGGCAGCGGACAGGGCAGATACTGCTGTGCGTAGCTCCGGCCAATCTCCAGGGCCTGGATGTTCGGCGCGATCAGCTGGTCTTTACCCTTGTACTGGGTGGAAACCATGCCGGTGATCACGTCGAACTCGATGTTCAGCAGCGCCGAAAGCGCGCCGAGGTAAGTGACATTCTTGAACAGGCCGCGCTGTTTGATGTCCGTGAACACCGGCAGCAGCAGATCCGTCAGCGGAATGCCGATCTCCGTGATGTCATCGCGTCGCAGGTGCGGCGCAAGGGGCTTGGTGTTGTCATAGAGCAGATAGCCGCCGGGCTTCAGTGAGGCAACGTCCTCGTCGTAGGTTTCGGCGTTCATGGCAACCATGATGTCCACCCCTTCCCGACGCCCGAGATAGCCTTTTTCGCTCACGCGAACCTCAAACCAGGTTGGCAGCCCCTGAATATTCGATGGGAAGATGTTGCGTGTCGCCACCGGCAGCCCCATGCGGAACAGGGCCTTGGCAAACATGCCGTTGGCCGACGCGGAGCCGGAGCCGTTGACGTTGGCGAAACGGATGACAAAGTCGTTGTAGCTGGTCATTCTGCGTAGGACCCAAGCTGGGGAATATGAAAAACGGACTTCTGCATGTCCCAGGCGTTCGTCGGGCAGCGTTCGGCGCAGAGTCCGCAGTGCACGCAGACGTCCTCGTCTTTAACCATGACCCGGCCGGTATTGAGCGCTTCAGAGACGTAGAGGTCCTGTTCAACATTGCCCGCCGGCGCCGTCAGACGCGTTCGCAGCACGTCCTCTTCTGCGTTTTCCGTAAAGGTGATGCAGTCCATGGGGCAGATGTCGACGCAGGCGTCGCACTCGATGCAGAGCTTCTCGGCAAACACCGTCTGCACGTCGCAGTTCAGGCAACGCTGTGCCTCTTTGGCACCGAGCGCCTGATCAAAGCCGAGCTCCACCTCAACCTTGATGTTCGACAGCGCCTTCTTCCGCTCCACATGCGGCACCAGATAGCGCTCAGCCGGATCGTGGGCGGAATCGTAACTCCACTCATGAACCCCCATCTTCTGGCTGACGAGATTGACGCCATCCGGCGGCCGGTCGGCCTTTAGGTCCAGTCCCTGGCAGAAGAGGTGAATCGAGATAGCCGCCTTGTGCGCGTGTGCAGAGGCCCAGATGATGTTCTCCGGTCCAAGTGCTGCGTCGCCGCCGAAGAAAATCTTCGGATTGGAAGACTGCAGCGTATCCTCATCAAGGATCGGGCAGTCCCACTTGTCGAATTCGATGTCGACATCCCGCTCGATCCAGGGGCAGTGGTTCTCCTGACCGATGGCCATGAGGATGTGATCCGCTTCCATGAACACATCCGGTTCGCCGCTCGGCACATACTTAAGACGACCATTTTCCTCGACGGGCTTTACGCACTCGAAGATCACGCCCTTGAGCTTGCCGTTTTCGTGCACAAACTCTTTCGGCGGACGGTTATTGATAATCGGGATGCCCTCGGCCATGGCGTCCTCTTTCTCCCAGTCCGAGGCTTTCATGACCTCAAAGGCTGAGCGGACCACCACACTGACGCTCTCCGCACCGAGCCGCTTGGCTGTGCGACAGCAGTCCATGGCCGTATTGCCACCGCCCATGACGATCACCTTGCCCTCGATTTTTGAGGTATGGCCGAAGGCAACGCTTGAGAGCCAGTCGATGCCAATCGATATGTGGTCGGCAACCTCCGCTCGGCCGGGCAGTTCCAGGTCCCGCCCCCGCGGCGCGCCGGTGCCGACAAAAACCGCATCAAAGTCGTGCTCAGCGAGAAAGGACTTCATGGAGGAAATTTCGTGATTGAAGTGGGTCACGACCCCCATGTTGAGAATCAGGTCCACCTCTTCTTCGAGCACCTCAATGGGCAGACGGAAGGCCGGGATCTGCGAGCGCATCATGCCGCCCCCCGCCGGATCTTTCTCGAAGAGATGCACTTCGTAACCGTGAGGCAGCAGATCCCGGGCTACGGCGAGAGACGCGGGACCGGCGCCGATCAGCGCGACCTTCTTCCCATTCTTCGCGGTGGGCACCTTCGGCATGAAGGCATCAATCTCGCCTTTGTGATCGGCCGCCACCCGCTTCAGTCGGCAGATGGCGACGGGCTTCTCCTCCGTCCGTACGCGGCGGCAGGCCGGCTCGCAGGGTCGGTCGCAGGTGCGGCCCAGAATTCCCGGGAAGACGTTTGAATCCCAGTTGAGCATGTAGGCTTCGGTGTACCGCTCCTGGGCGATGAGTCGGATGTACTCCGGCACCGGCGTGTGCGCTGGACAGGCCCACTGACAGTCAACGACCTTATGGAAGTAGTTCGGGTCGAAAATGTTGGTGGCTTTCATCGGCTCGCTCATGGGCAAACTCTCCGGCTCTCGATGGTTGTTCTCGCCACGGGGGTCAGCTGACGCGGTGGCTCCCCGATCGCCACGGCGAATGCAAAAGGCGTGTAGCTGCGGTCCACATACGCGGAGCCGCTGCCGGAAGGACTCCAGCTACGGGTGCTCTCCGTAGACCTCAAGGATCTGACCTCTCAGGCCTCGTGCCTAGTTTTTCCCAGGACTCCAAGGTTCCCCTCGTGGGCCCCAGGGCGGGCCCGAACTACTGCGAAGCCCGCGGAATACGGGGCTTCTGACTTACCCGAGGACTATAGTCGGGTTTTCAAGGCCTGCCAACAGCCGTCGGCAGGCCGCCGGAGAGGCGGCTCAGCACATCCATGCCAAGGAGCCCGTCTGCGCCCCGGGGCAGATCGCTGAAGCCGAGTACGGCAAGGTCTTCAACGAGCACCCCGCCAACTTCGAGGGACTGCAGCCGATACACCGGCAGCACCGTGACGCCGTTGGCGGTCTGCACCCGGATACCCTCTTCAATGCGTTTCGCCCCCAGGGCCTGAAGCCGGGACTCAGCGAGTCCGGACATGGTGGCCCCGGTATCGACGAGGAAGCGGAAGCGTTCCTGCTGACGCGGGCCAGACACCTTTGCGCGGGCGTACATGGCTCCGGCTTCCCGCTCCACAGGAAGGGAGGTCTCCGCAAGGCGGATTTCTTCCGCGAGCGCGTCAATCTCTGCCTGGCTGACCCCGACGGTACCCACCTCCCGCAGCAGCTTGCGCGCCGCCGCTACCTCGCCACTGCGCAGCAGCCAGCGCGTCAGTTTCAGACGGTGGCCGTCATAACCCGGCTCGAGACGCGCCAGCCGTTCGAAATAGTTGACCAGGCCCACAAAGTCACCGGCATTAATGAGCTGCTGTTCCCGGGCGTTGACGAGCAGATCCAGGCGCCGGCGTGCCCGTTCGGCCGTTTCCTGATCCGGCTGGAGGTTGAGGATCTCGAGGAGCGGTAAGAGCGCGGCGTCCGTCTCACCGGTCATCTGCT
Organism: Pseudomonadota bacterium; assembly: GCA_039180365.1. Taxonomy (GTDB): domain Bacteria; phylum Pseudomonadota; class Gammaproteobacteria; order Pseudomonadales; family Azotimanducaceae; genus SZUA-309. The sequence goes on along the minus strand of JBCDDI010000093.1, from coordinate 3,798 downwards.
TGAGGTCAGCCAGCAGGAACAGGGCCCGGGCACTTGGCAGGGTCTCGGCCAGGTAGGCTTCCAGCACCGCCAGGGCCTCGAAGGGGCGGCCATCGCGGACCAGGGCCTCGGCCTGCTCGATGGGACCGAGCGCCGTCGTCTCGCCCCCGTCGCTCCCTGCTGGTGAGGCGATCGCAGGGAAACTCGGATTCAGATAGGCCACCACCGGATCCTGTGTTGCCGGTGGCGCGGTCAGACGCCCGAGCAGAAATGCGCCGACAATGGACAGTATCCACACAGCGGCTGTGGCGGTTCCTTTCACGGGCGGTAGAATACCAGCCCCGCTCAGACCACCAAGCTCAATACCCGCGATGCCCGACAATTCCGCGATGCCCGCGGCCGGCACCTACTCGCCCCTCGCCCCACCGGCAACCCCTGGCACCGGCCAGCGGACCCACTGGTCCGGGCTTGAGGGGAGCGCCGCCGCCCTTGCGGTGGCTGCAGCAACCCGAAGCCGTGGCACCCTGACGCTCATCGTCGCCGCCGACAGCGCCGGTGCGCGCCGCTGGGTGAACGAACTCGATTATCTGGCGCCGGATATTGAGACTTTCCACTTCCCCGATTGGGAAACGCTTGCCTACGACGCCTTCTCTCCGCACGAAGACATCACCTCCGAGCGTCTGCACACCCTTTACCGGCTGCCCCGATCAGCACCGGGGCCCCGACATCTCGTCATCACGCTGCAGACGCTGCTGCAGAAGCTGCCACCGCGGCACTACGTAGAGGGCTTCACCCTGGAGCTTGCCGTCGGGCAGCGTTTCAGCCTGCATGAGGAACGTCGCCAGCTGGAAGCCGCCGGCTACCTGGCCGTTGAAACGGTGACCGGGCGCGGGGAGTTTGCCGTTCGCGGTTCTCTCATGGACATCTATCCTATGGGCAGCGACGTACCGCTCAGGGTGGATCTCTTTGATGACGAAATCGAGAGCCTGCGTACCTTTGATCCCGACAGCCAGCGCACGCTTAAGAAAGTCGAGCGCTTCGAGCTGCTGCCTGCCAAGGAATTCCCTCTCGATCAGGCCGCCATCGCCCGCTTCCGCGACCGCTGGCACAACACCTTCAATGTCGACGTCCGACGCTGCAGCGTCTATCAGGACGTGAGCCAGGGCATCGCTCCGAACGGCGTGGAGTATTACCTGCCACTGTTCTTCGACGAGCTGGCGAGCCTCTTTGATTACCTGCCGGAAAACGCGCTGGTGATTGCCGATTCGGACCCAGCCAGCGCCGCCCGCGACCATCTTACCGATATCGCTGCGCGCTATGACAATCTGGCCCACGACGTCGAACGGCCGATACTGCCTCCGGCCGACCTATACCTCCGCGAGGAAGAACTGGGCGCCGCGCTGAAGCAGACCGCCGTTGTGGACCTCGTGCGGGAAGGCCGCCACGGCAGCGCCTTCTCCAGTCGCGAGCTACCGGACCTCACGGCTCGACCTCGAGCGAAAGAACCGGCAGAGGCGCTCCTGCGCTTCCTTGCAGATAACCCGGGCCCGGTGCTCTTTACCGCCGACACCGCCGGTCGACGGGAGGTGTTCTTCGAGTATCTGGCCCGGGCCGGCCTGCGACCGGTCGAGGTGGAATCTCTCGAGGCTTTCCGCACCTCCGATGAGGCCCTGGGTTTAAGCATCGCGCCCCTGGAGCGCGGGCTCTGGCTCGACGAGTTCCGTCTGGTTACTGAGAACCTGGTGTTCGGTCATCAGATCGACGAACGGAAAGCCCGCAGCAACCGGGCCCTCGATCCGGAACAGATCATTCGTAACCTGACGGAACTGCACATCGGCGAGCCCGTTGTTCACATCGAACACGGCATCGGCCGCTATCTGGGTCTCATGACCTTAAGCATCGACGGCAGCGACAACGAGTTCCTGACCCTCGCCTACGCCGACGATGCGAAGCTCTATGTGCCGGTGACGTCCCTCGACCTGATCAGCCGCTATGCTGGTTCCGACGCCGAACATGCACCCTTACACCGACTGGGTTCCGATCAGTGGGAAAAGGCGAAGCGTCGAGCCGCGGAGAAGGTCTACGATGTGGCGGCTGAATTGCTGAATATCTACGCGCGGCGGGAAACCGCCGACCGTTTCGCGTTCACGGATCCAAGCGAGGACTATCAGCGCTTCTCCGATCAGTTCCCCTTCGAAGTCACCTACGATCAGCAGAAAGCCATTGAAGAGGTGATCGACGACCTCTGCTCGACGCGCGCTACCGATCGGCTGATCTGTGGCGACGTCGGTTTCGGCAAGACCGAAGTTGCCATGCGGGCGGCCTTCCTTGCGGTTGCCAGCGGCAAACAGGTCGCCGTGCTCGTGCCGACTACCCTCCTCGCTCAGCAGCACTTCGAAACCTTCCGCGACCGCTTCGCGGACTGGCCAGTACAGATCGAGGCGGTGTCCAGGCTGCGCTCGGACGGCGAAGTGAGCGACATCGGCAGCCGCCTGAAGTCCGGCAAGGTGGATATTGTCATCGGCACGCACAAGCTTCTAAGCGACGCCATCGGTTTCAAGGATCTTGGCCTCATCGTGATCGATGAGGAGCATCGCTTCGGGGTCCGACAGAAAGAGCGACTCCGTGCGCTGCGGGCCGAGGTAGATGTCCTCACGCTCACGGCAACGCCGATCCCACGCACGCTTAACATGGCCATGAACGGCATCCGCGATCTGTCGATCATTGCCACACCGCCGGCGAAACGGCTGACGATTAATACCTTTGTCCAGGAGAAACGCTCCCACGTCATTCGTGAGGCCATCGCCCGGGAAATCATGCGCGGCGGCCAGGTGTTCTATCTGCACAACGAAGTCCGCACCATCGAGCAGACCGCCCAGGAACTGGCGGAAATGATTCCCGAAGCACGCATCGGTATCGGTCACGGTCAGATGCGCAAGCGCGACCTTGAGCAGGTCATGAACGACTTCTACCACCGGCAGCTCAACGTGCTGGTCTGCACCACCATCATCGAAACCGGCATCGACATTCCGAACGCGAACACGATCATCATTGAGCGGGCGGACAAGTTCGGTCTGGCGCAGCTGCACCAGCTCCGCGGCCGGGTCGGTCGCTCAACGCGGCAGGCTTACGCTTATCTGCTTACCCCGCACCCGAAAGCCATGACCCGCGATGCGGTGAAGCGGCTGGAAGCCATCGAGGCCGCCGGTGAACTTGGCGTCGGCTTCACGCTGGCTACCCACGACATGGAAATTCGAGGCGCCGGGGAGCTCCTCGGTGAGGATCAGTCCGGGCAGATTGAATCGATCGGTTTTTCCCTTTACATGGATATGCTCGATCGCGCGGTAAAAGCGATCCAGGATGGCAAAACGCCGAACATGGATACGCCCCTCGAGCCGATCAGTCAGGAAGTTAACCTGCATGCATCTACGCTCATACCCGAAGACTACCTGCCCGACATCCACGGCCGGCTGATTCTCTATAAGCGCATCGCCAACGCAGCCTCCGGCGAAGAGCTGGACGATCTGTATGCGGAGTTTGTGGACCGCTTCGGTCTGCTGCCGGACCCCTTAAAGCGGCTTTTCAAGGTGTCGGCGCTGAAGCAGCGCCTTGCGGGTCTCGGGATTGTGCGCCTCGACCTTGGCGAAGGCGGCGGCCGCCTGGAGTTCGGCACGGACACACCGGTTGATCCAATCACCCTGATTCAGCTCGTCCAGCGGGAACCTTCGAGCTTCCGCCTTGAGGGGGCGACTACGCTGCGCATCAGCACTCGCCTCAAGGATTTCGACGCTCGCTTGCAGTACGCTTACGGCCTACTCG
>JBCDDI010000092.1:0-9645 GCA_039180365.1 Pseudomonadota bacterium | reverse complement strand
TCGAAGTACTTGCCGATGCGCTGCGTGTGCTCATAGATCTCCGGGGCAAAGGAATACTTCTCCTTCGGCATGTAGCCCGTTTCCTCAAGGAGCGGCAGATAACAGTAGGACTCGATGTCGCACTGGGCGCCGGGATAGCGGTTCCAGTACCAGGTGCCGCCGAAGTCGGCGCCGGCTTCGATGACCTTGAAGTCCGTGACGCCGCGCTCTTTCAGGCGTGCGGCGGTCATGAGGCCGGAGAAGCCCGCGCCGATTACGGCCACGTTGATCTCCAGCGTGACCGGATCGCGCTGATAGTTCGGGTCGGCGTAGGGATCGTCTTCGGCGTAGTGGGCAAACTCCGCAGAAGCTTCCACATACTGGCTTTCGCCATCGGTTCTGAGGCGCCGGTCCCGCTCCTGCCGGTACTTGGCCCGGAGGGCCTCCGGGTCGAAATCAAGGTCGGGGAAGAGGTTGTGCAGGCGCTCGCGTTCGGTAGTCATGCAGGTCTCCGGTCGGCTCATTCTGTCGGCGAAACCCTGAATCTTAGCATCAGGGCGCCCGGCCGGCTCTCCGGCCCGAAGGTGGATCGTTCTTCGGCGGAACCGATCAGTCGATCAGGCGCTCGGCGTGCCAGCGGAGATGATCTTCGAGAAAGCTCGCGATGAAGTAGTAGGAGTGGTCGTAGCCTTCCTGCATGCGCAGAGTCAGCTCAATGCCGACTGACGCGCAAACGTCACGCAGCCGTTCGGGCTTGAGCTGCTCCTCGAGGAAACTGTCGGCGGTGCCCTGGTCCACGAGCAGTTCCGGCACGCGGGCGCCGTCTTCGATCAGCGCACAAGCATCGTAGGGCCGCCAGCAGGCTCGCTCCTGTCCCAGATAGCCGCCGAGGGCCTTCTCTCCCCAGGGGCAGTGCATAGGTGAGGCGATCGGTGCAAAGGCGGAGATGGATCGATAGCGGCTCGGATTCCGCAAGCCGATGGTCAGCGCGCCGTGGCCACCCATGGAATGACCGAATATGCCTCGGCGCCCGGCATCGACGGGAAACTGCGCCTCAATGAGGGCGGGTAACTCCGCTTCAATGTAGCTGCGCATCTGATAGTGCTCGGACCAGGGCGCTTCCGTAGCGTCCACGTAGAACCCGGCGCCGAGGCCAAAGTCGTAGGCGCCCTCCGGGTCATCGGGGACCCCGTCCCCACGAGGGCTTGTGTCCGGCGCCACAACCGCGAGGCCGAGCTCTGCGGCAACGCGTTGCGCACCGGCTTTACTGGTGAAGTTTTCTTCCGTGCAGGTTAAGCCTGAGAGCCAGTAGAGCACGGGCACCGATCCGGAATTTACGGCCGGGGGCAGGTAGACGGAGAAGCGCATGACCGTACCTGTTGATGCGGCCTCGTGTTCGTATACGCCTTGAGTGCCGCCGAAAGAGCGGGCTTCGCTGACTGTCTGCATGGGACCTGTGTTTCGGATGCCGTTCGGGTCGAGCATTGTAGCCGCTTGCCGCTGATCGAGCCCCGACGGATACTCGGTCGTGATGCTGAGGGTACCGCTAAAGGGAGAGACCAATGGCCGAAGCAAGAAGTGAAGCCGACCACGCCATCTATAACCGGCATGCCACGGCGCTTGCGGATCGCATCACCAGCGCCCGTGCTGAACTGCGTGACAAGGCGGATGCGGCAAACCGGTCCCCCGAGCAGCTCTTCCGGCCCTTCAACAGAACGGGCATCGGCGTGGCGCGTGAATACGAGCGCATGGGCAATCAGCCCGTCTCTGATGCACTGGCTACCCAGGCAGAAGGCTACGGCATCGAATTCGAGCACCTTGGGCTCACGCTCGGTACGGTGCTGCATAACGTTGACCTGAAAGCGCCCCTTGATGCTGAACGGGTCCGTTTTCTGCGCGACGTGCTCCTTGAGCGCAAAGTGATTTTCTTCCGGGAACAGCACCTCAGCGAAGATGAGCAGGTCGCCTTCGGGCGCTGTTTTGGCGACCTCGACGCCTTTCCTTTCGGCAAGTCCGGCGACAATCCCTACATCCTTGAGATCCGCCACGGTGAAGACAGCCCGGGCACGGAAAACAGCTGGCATACGGACGTGACCTGGATGGAACAGCCTTCCTTGGGTTCCGTGGCCCAGTGTGTGGAAGTGCCTCCTTACGGCGGGGATACGCTCTTCTCAGACAGCTACGCCGCCTATCTGGGCCTGCCGGCCGGGGTGGCGGAGCAGCTTGAACACTTGAATGGCGTGCACGACTACCGGATCTTTCTTGGTCTGGGACCGACGGCCTTACCCGACGCTGTGGTCGAAGAATTTAAAGCGGCGATCCCCTTCGGCGTGAGCCATCCGATTCTGAGAACCCATCCAGAGACCGGCAAAACGGCCCTTTACCTGCACGGCGGCTTCCTCCGCCACGACTCGCTTTACGACCGGCGCTCAGGCGAAGCGCTGTCCGAGGAGCGTTCGAAGGCGCTGGTGCAGGTGCTGCTGGCGCAGCATCAGCGGCCTGAATACACCTGCCGATTTCAGTGGGAACCGGGTTCCATCGCCTTCTGGGACAACCGCGCTGTGCAGCATTACGCGGCGAGCGATTACTATCCGCACAATCGGTTACTGCGGCGGGTGACGGTTAGCGGGGACAGGCCTTTTTTCGACCCGGAGCGTTAGCGGGTCAGCTACCTGCGGTCAGGCTTCCGGATCGTTTCGCTTCGCAAGCTTCATCCCCTCGTCGCTATCGCCGATCTTCCAGTAGCTCGACACATACATGGCGCGTTTGTCGATGCCGCGCTCGTCGCGGAAATAGCGACGAATACGACGCATGGTGTTGAACTCACCAGCGTACCAGGGATAGGGGGTCCCCTCGAGCCAGGGCAGGGAGGCGACAAGGTCGAAGAGTTTCGAGTTTTCGGCCTCGTTATCGGGATTAACGAGCCAGCGCACGTCGATACCGGCGGGATGCCTAAGCGGCTGCTTGTCTTCTTCTGAAAGCACCTCAATCGCCGCATAGCCGGTTGCGTGATCCGGCAGCTGTTCGAGATTCACGGCCAGCGCCGGCAATGCGCTCATGTCCCCGGCGAGGAGAAACCAGTCGGCGTCGGCCGCCGCGAGCTTTTTCTCGCCAGGCCCGCGAATCGTCATGGGATCCCCGGGCTCTGCATGGTTGGCCCAGGCAGAAGCCGGCCCCGTATCGCCGTGATCAACGAAATCCAGCGTGATAGCCCGATCGGCCGCGTCGAAACTGCGGATCGTATAGGAGCGCAGGATGGGCTTATCGGCATTGCCGTTCGGAAAGAAGAGCTTCACGTAGCCGCTTTCCTGATCCTCAGGAAACTCTGCCAGGCTTGCGCCTTCGAGCACAATGCGTCGCATGTGTGGGGTCAGCCGGGTGTTACTGCGAACAGTCAATTCGTACATTGCGGCCATACCGATCAGCCCCCCGGTTGCTGTAGCTGCGTTGCTAGCGCGGGTAGCTCTGCCGAGCGGCGGCGCATCCGCCAGGCCGCCGTGACCAATGTGGCCCCGGTGGCGAAGGCGAGGCCGTTCACGGTGAGTGTCGCGGCGGTGAGCGGTGCGCCCTCGAGCAGGTCCAGCACGGGCAGGCCAACACAGGCAATACCCGTGAGTCCGAGGAGCACCACGGTGGCGCGCCGGGCGTCTTTGCGCGTCAGCGCATAACCGGCGGCGGCAATCCAGGTGCCAAGAAAGACCGTGCCGATGAGGTCGAGATTGACCTGTTCAGGATCAGCGAGGCGGGAGGCATAGAACGCCATCGCATAGGCGAGCCCCAGGCCGGTCATGATCCCGCCGTTCAGGCGGCTGATGGTTCGATAGTAGGCATCCGAACGGTTGCCGATTGGCCCATTCAGGCGCCGCTCCACCCAGACCAGCATGCCGAGGGCGACCATGAAGCTGAGGCCCAGCCCCAGGGCGTAATAGAGGATCTTCAGCGGCAAACCGCCATAGGTGCCGTAGTGCAGGGGGGTCAGGGCCGCCAGGACCCGGCCGGAGACCGTGTCCGGATAGGCGTCGCTGGTCAGATCGAGGGTCTTGCGCGCGCCGGTAACCGCGTTCACCTGCACCTCGGCGTAGGTCACGAGGGCATCTTCCGTGGTGGCGTAAACGTGGTATTCGGCGTTGTCGTTGCCCCAGTGGTGAACGCCAAGGCGCTCGGGGTTCAATCCTTCCGACCGCATCGCCCTGATGGCAGGAAGCGCCGGCTGCATGGGCGCTTCAACGCCGGAAGGCGTGCTGGTTTCACCAATGATGATTTCGATGGCCGCCTCCTGATCACCTTTAAACGCGGTAAAGGCGACGACCGGCAGGACAATGACAACCACACCCAAGAAGGCGCCGGTAAAAGCAATCATTGTGGAGAACGGCAGGGTCCAGATGCCGAGGGCGTTGTGTGCGTCCTTCCACTTCAGGTGGACGGAGCGTGTCCAGCGGACGGTGAACATCTCCCGCAGGATTTTCCGATGTACGAGGATCCCGGTGAGGATCAACACCATCATATAGATACCGCTGATGCCGACCAGGGCGCGGCCGATGGTGCGATCGAACATCAGGTGCCGGTGCAGATTGAGCACCCAGTAGGCCAGGCCGTCTTCCTTAGCTGCGATCGGTGCGCCGGTTTCTGCATGGAAGCGATCGAGCTGAAATTCGGCGTTGCCGTCCGCGTCCATAATCCTGCCGGATACCTGATAGTAGGGCTGCGTGTCCTTAGGGAGCCAGATGAAGAAGTTGTCCAGCTCACCTTCGGCTTCGTGTGCGGTTATGTAGTTGTCGAGGACGTCTATGGGCTCAGCGAGCTCGCCGTGCGTCGTTCCACGTACTGCGGGATCTGCCCAGAGATTGATTTCCGGATGGAGGACCGCAAGCGTGCCGGAAAGGCAGACCGTAAAGAGGAACCAACCCAGCACAACCCCGGCGATTGAGTGCCAGTCGTAGAGACGTTTCAGCCGTTCTGTATTCATCTAAGCCGCGTTCCTCATTCGGAAGTTCTGTTAAGGCTTCGTCGTCAGACGAGCGGTTCAGCCATAAAAATGTAGCCGGCGCAGAGCAGGGTTACGCCGCTCATGACCGCCAGGGGGCGCCAGGGGCGCTGATCCCAATAGCTGTAGAACATTGTCGCAGCCCAGAACAGAGGCAGCCAGAGCACCACGGTGAAAGCGCGATCCGTGATATTGCCGATGTTGGTCAGGAGTACTGCAGACCCGATGGCGGCCGTGCAGAGAAAGGCGACGAGATTGAGGGCCAGCGCACGCATCAGAGCAGCGTCACCGAGAAGCCAAAGGCCGCAACCGCCGCCAGGCCGCCGGACCAGCAATGCAGGCGCGCGAAGCGGGTACCGAGAAACACGCTGGCTACTCCAGCCAGGGAAATGAGGCCGATGGCGAAAGGAATGCCGCGTTCACCGCCCCACTCATAGCAGGCCCCTGCAAACACCGAGATGACGCCCAGCCACGCGATCGCCTTGAAGACCCCGCTTCTCTTTGCCAGCGCTTCGGGCACGGTTGCGCGCCGCGGCTTCCCCTGAAAGAAGGCGAACATGGTGAGGTAGGAAAGTGACCCCAGAAATCCCAACATCCCGGACTCTGCGCTGGTAGACCGGGCATTTCAGCATCACGAATAAGTGATTGCAAATGAGAATTGGTTGCGATTAGATTCCCCGCCTGTTTTTTACCCACAGGATATAGCGTGGTGTAGTTCACCCGCTTATGGGTCGCGCTCTGTTCGGCAATCCGCGCGAGTACGGCATGCGTTTCCAGGTAGACTTCTAGAGACAGGCAAGGAGAGTCCTTCGGGCAGGGAGAACGCTATGAACCAGCAGGTCAGCCGCATCGATCAACTTCGTGAAGCCCTTGGTGGCGCCCACGAACTGGCGGAAAAGAAGGTAAAGGATCACCTGGAGCCCTATGTCCAGGTGTTTATCGAAAACTCACCCTTTGCGATCCTTTCCTCCGCAGACGCCGAAGGGAACTGCGACGCATCGCCTAAGGGTGGCCTGCCCGGATTCATTAAGGTGGTCGACGAGCGGACACTGCTGATTCCGGATATCGGCGGCAACCGGCTCTTTCAGAGCTATCAGAACTTCGAATCGAATCCGAAGGCTGGTCTGCTTTTCCTGATTCCCGGTTTGAATTTTACCGCCCGGGTTAACGGCCGCATCCGTCTCCTGGAGCCGGACAAGCTCCAAGAGGAGGGCATTGAGCCAGAGCTCGCCTGGAGCGACGACAATTCCGGGCTGATTCAGGGTGTGCTGCTCGACATCGACGAAGCCTACTTCCACTGCCCGCGGTCTATCCAGTTTGCCGATCTCTGGAACGGAGAGACCATTGAGGCAAACGCCAAGCTTTCTCTGAAAGCCATGAAAAGAGACTGACGGCAGGCCTTGAAGAGAACCCAGCAGGGTGATCGCACCTGGTTCCTGATCCATTCCTGGATCGGTCTGAAGCTGTCCGTGCTCATGAGTTTTGTGCTCATTACCGGCACCTTCGCCGTCATCAGTTATGAGATCGACTGGCTGCTGAACCCTGAGATGCGGGCCGCCACGCCAGTGTCGGAGGTAGCCAGCTGGGGCAAAGTCTATGAATCCCTTCAGACGGAGTATCCGCGCGCAACGATTGCAAGTATCGGCCGCCAGGAAGACCCCTGGTGGGCGGTTGAAGCGTCGGTCCTGACGCCCTGGGGTGAGCTCGGGCGGCTGTGGTTCGATCCGGACTCCGGCGCCTTTCAGGGCGCCACAGGCTGGGTGAACGTGCAGCGTTTCTTCCGCACCACCCATCGGCACCTAATGCTGCCGACGCAGATCGGTATTCCAATTGTGGCGAGTCTTGCCTTCCCGCTGCTGCTATCGCTGCTCGCCGGCTTTCTCGTCTACAAAAAGTTCTGGCGGGGCTTCTTCCGTTGGCCCCGTTTTGCGAAGCCCGTGCGTATCTGGTCCGGTGACCTGCACCGGCTCCTCGGGCTCTGGAGCAGCTGGTTTTTATTGCTCATCGCGCTGACCAGCGTCTGGTATCTGGTGGAAGTGCTGGGCGGCAATGCCCCGCCCTTCCCAGAGGCGGCGGCCCCAATGGCCCGCGATAGCGCCGTGCCGCAGACGCTGACCGGCAGCCGTATCGATGCCATGGTAGCGGACGCGCAGGCGGCGCTGCCCGGACTGAGCGTTCGCCGCATTGTTTTCCCGCAACGGCCGGAGGGGGCGCTGCTGATCCAGGGAGATCTAAGCGCCGTCCTCGTGCGGCCTCGGGCCAATTCAGTCGCCTACGACCCCAGCACCGGCAGTCGCCTTGGCGCCTATCGCGGCGAAGCCCTTGGCATCCATCAGCGTATCTCTGAAATGGCCGATCCGCTGCATTTTGGCTACTTTGGCGGCCTCGGCACCAAGATACTCTGGTTTCTTCTGGGTTTTGCTATGTCCGCGCTTTCGATCACCGGCTGCGTCATCTACAGCAAACGCCTGGTGAAGCACCACGGTCGTCGGGGTGCTACTGCGGCGCCTGCGTGAACGCCTTTGTCGTCTGGTGGCGTGGCACGGGTCGCTGGGGCTGGGCGGGGGCCGCGCTCGTCGGTCTCGCGCTGACGCTTTTTGTTGCTCTCATCGCCTTTGACCCGGTGTCGGACCGCTGGGTCGAGCACGGCAGCCGACAGCTTGGCAGCGTCTCGATCAGTGTCTTCAGTCGCGGAGCCATTCGTGCGGGCGGAACCGCCGCCATCAGACTGGCGCTCGATCAACCGCTTGAGGCGGAGATCGGCATCAACGGCCTGCTCACGAACGGATCCTGGGCGGCCGGTGAGCAGGAGCTTATCCTGGAAGTCCCTGAAGATGCGGAGCGCTTCGAATTAATCGTGCGCTCCGGATCGGACAGCGCCAGCTTCTATCTCGGTCGTGCGGTCCCCTGAGCCCGCAACGGAGCCCAGTGACAGAGTCGAGCTACGGGGCCTGTCAGGAATGATTCTCATTTATCGTTCCTCCCGGGCGTGCTAGCCTAGGAGGCTTTCGTCCTTCGCTAGCCCGGGTGTCCACCATCAGCAGTCGTAGCGAAAGTCTCAGCTCCGCCTACCGCTGGAACATTGCAGCGCGGTGTCTGCTTGCCTTTTTTGGCGGGTTCCTCTGGATCAGCACCTCCGGGGCTTTTCTGGCCGCGCTGTTCTCGCGCCTCGCCTGGATGCCTCTGGTGCAGGGGGTGTACGTGATGACGTTGCTCAGCTTCGTGACCTGGTGTGCTGTCGCCATGTGGGCATTCTACGAGCGGCGTCTGTCTGTGGTGGCGGGAGGGCTGCTTGGCAGCAGCGTGCTTTTTTACCTGGCCTTCTTACTCGTGAGATAGGAAAAATGACTGAAGGACTGCACGGCGCTTTTCGGCAATCCATGGCCTGGCTGCATACCTGGTGCGGCCTGGTCCTGTCTCTGGTGCTCTATTTCGTTTTCGTCACCGGTACCGTCGGCTACTTCAACTACGAGGTCGATCATTGGATGGCGCCGGAAGTCCCGGTCCAGGCGACCGCGGATGTGTCGAACCTTGAGATGGTGCAGCTTGGCTTTAACTACCTGCGCCAGGAAGTGCCGGAGGCCAATCGGCATTTTGTTGCCTTGCCGGAGACCCGGGGCAGTCAGCTCGTCCGGGTATTCGCGCCTCTAAAGGAACCGGGGCCCGATGGGGAGACGGTGCTCAACCGGTATCTGGATCTGGAGACCGGCCTGCCCGTGGAGTATCGGGATACCGGCGGCGGCCAGGCGCTTTATCGTATGCACTACGCCTTGCACTACATTCCTTACCAGGCGGCCATCTACATTGTTGGGGTCGCGACGCTGTTCATGTTGCTGGCGATCATTACCGGCATCGTGACGCACAAAAAAATCTTTGCCGATTTCTTCACCCTGCGGCTTGGCAAAGGCCAGCGCTCCTGGCTGGACGCCCACAATATGTCCAGCGTACTGGCGCTGCCGTTCATGCTGATGATCACCTACTCGGGGCTGGTCTTCTTTGACCTCGAGTACTCCCCCGGTACGCTGTTTCTGACCATGGGCGTCGAGCAGGAAGCGGTTGACGAGGTCTATGCCCACCTCCGGCCCGGCTTTGCGCGCACGGAACCCACGGGGGTTGCCGCGCCTATTGCAGCTGTGAACGGTCCACTGGCGATCGCCGAGGCCCGCTGGTCGCCGGCGCAGATCCGCTATGTGGACCTTTTCCACCCGGGTGATGAAGCGGCAACCTACCGGATCGGTCGCCGGAGCGAGGGGCTCAATCGGGGCGCGAATCTGATGGTGTTCAGCGCGGTGAACGGTGAGCCGCTTCCTGATCCGGCGCCGTCGCCGCCGGACGCGGTATTTGCCGATGCAACGCTGGCCCTGCACGAAGGCCGCTTTGCCAACTATTGGCTGCGCTGGCTCTACTTCTTAAGCGGTCTCCTGGGCTCTGCGATGGTTGCCACCGGTCTGCTGCTCTGGGCGAAAAAGCGCCGCACGCAGCTGAAGGCGCATGGCGAGCCGCCCAGACACCTTAAGTTCGTTGAGCGTACCAATCTCGCGATCATTGTCGGACTGCCGCTCGGGATTGCCGCCTACTTCTGGGCCAACCGGCTCCTGCCGGTGGCCATGGAGGATCGCGCTGCCTGGGAGATGCATGTGCTGTTCCTGGTCTGGGCGCTGTCCTTTGCCCATGCGGGCGCT
>JBCDDI010000091.1:0-9690 GCA_039180365.1 Pseudomonadota bacterium | reverse complement strand
ATTTCCGCGTAGCTCTTAACCGCGCCTAGCTCTCCGACCCAGGGTTCGAAGAGCGGATAAGTGAACACAACGTCCAGCGCGCCACTCATCATGGCAGCTACCTGAGCGGCCTCACCAAGGAGCTTAACCGACAGTTCGTCATGGGCTTCGTCAAAGGCGTCCACGGCACAGAGTACGAGCGGTTCCGCCGGCCAGGCTGCAACCTTTACCAGTAGGACGGGAATGGGCGCATGGCGCAGCAGATTCCACTCGTCAGGGGTGCGCAGAGCACGGACCATTCGCTCACCAAAGCCCTCTTCTTCCCCGGTGGCTTTGATGATCAGATCCGCATCGGCATCCGCCGCTGCATGCAGGACGGCTTCCCAGGGCCGGGCGTTCCACAGCGTCGCTGATTCAAGATGCTTGAAACGACCGCGGGCCTTTTCGAGTTCGTCTTCGAGGGCCGCTTCTGCGGACTGGAGCATGAAGGTTTTCAGACGGCTGGAATCTTCCACGGCAGCGGTGCTGATCTCAGCAACCCCTTCGTAGATCACCTGGATCACGTGAACGGTCGTATCCGGGCCCGCGAGGCGCTCGGCCTTCTCAAGGAGCTGCGGCATGGACAGCGCCTTATCCGCCACCACAAGCAGATTGTTAAGGCTCTCCTGATTCAAAGACATCTTCATCTCCCGGATCTACAGTAGGGCAAACGCTATGCGTCCAGGCATGCACGGCCTATCCGTAGTTGCCGCCCGCCTTTTCGGTAAGTACCTAATGATCGCACGGGATAGCGGGTGCGAAGATTTTTCGGCCGCCAGTGGCGTACCATCAGGCACTACTGGTCGGGAAAAACAGACGCTGGAGGCATCCATGACTGCTGCAAAACCCATCTTCCGCAAGGTTCTGGTAGCAAACGATAGCCTGGAGGGGCTCGACGCGGCCCTCGAGAAAGCCGCCATGATCGAACACTACAGCGGTGCGGCGATCGACGTGGTGGAAGTGCTTTACGACACCATCGCCGAGGAACCGGAAAAGATTCTCCCAGCGGCAGACAAAGCCAACCTGATCGAGGGTCTGAAAGCGGCGGAACGAAAAGGCCTGACCGGTCTTGCAGAGCCCTATAACGGCAAAGTGGCCGAACTGGAAACCCGCGTCCTCTGGGACAAGAACTCGGCTGAGGCGATTCTCAAGGAACTCGAAGGCGTCGACCTGCTTATCAAACCCATCTCCAGACATCAGGCCCTGATCGACAGGCTGCACGCGCCCCTCGACTGGGCGCTGACGCGCTCGGCTCCCTGCCCGGTTCTGATTTCCAAGAAGCCCTGGCAGGACGCTCACGTGGTGCTTGCGGCCCTGGACGCCGGTGACGAATCGCACCAGAGCCTGAACCGTTCCATTCTGGCGACGGCGGCGGATCTGTCACGGATTCTCGGCTGCGAACTGCATGTGGTTTCAGCGTTTCCGAGTCTGGGTCAGACCGTTAATGAGCTGCAGGTAGCCATGGACTACGAAGGCATCAAAACCGATATGCAGGAGACCCGTGCCGCCCTGATCGACGAGCTCGCCCGGGAGCTTGAGGCGCCGGTGACAAAAGTCCACCTCCTCGAAGGTCACGCTCGAGACGCCATCCCGACCCTTGCCAATGAAATGGGCGCCGCGCTCACTGTGCTGGGTACCGCGGCCCGGCGCGGGTTGTCTCAACTGATTCTGGGCAACACCTCAGAAGCGATCATCGGTGCCGTGGAAGGTGACCTCGTGACGATCCGGGAGACCCACTGATTCCTCAGCTGGAGCGGGAGTCGCCGGAGCCCGGCTCGCCCAGCGACTGCAGGACGTTCGAGAGATTCATCGGCAGAGGAAAAACGATCGTAGAACTCTTTTCACCGGCGATTTCTGTGAGCGTCTGCAGATAGCGCAGCTGAATCGCTTCCGGCTGCGAGGATAGCGCCTCAGCGGCCTGAACAAGCTTCTGCGCCGCCTGCTCCTCGCCATCGGCGTGGATAATTTTGGCGCGTCGTTCCCGCTCAGCTTCTGCCTGCCGGGCAATGGCTCTGATCATGCTCTCGTCGATGTCCACGTGCTTGATCTCAACGTTGGCGACCTTGATGCCCCACTGATCCGTCTGCTTGTCGAGAATTTCCTGCACGTCCATGTTCAGGCGCTCGCGCTCGGCAAGCAGATCATCGAGTTCATGCTGGCCGAGGACCGAACGCAAGGTGGTCTGGGCCAGCTGCCCCGTTGCCTCGATGTAGTTTTCTACGTTGATGATGGCCCGCTCCGGATCAACAACCCGGAAATAAAGCACCGCGTTGACCTTGACTGAAACGTTGTCCCGGGTGATCAGATCCTGACTGGGAATGTCGAGGACCAGAGTCCGGAGATCAACTCGCACCATCTGCTGCACGATCGGAATGATGATGATCAGGCCCGGGCCTTTTACCTTATAGAAGCGTCCTAGCATGAAGACGACGCCCCGCTCGTACTCTCGCAGCACCCGGAAAGCTGACAGCAGCAGGCCGCCGACGAGGGTGAGAATGATGATCGTAAATATTTCCATAGTGCTGTCCTCAGTCTCGATCCTGATCCTTCTGATCCGCGGCGCCAGGTTCTTCACCTCCATCAGCGCCTGCATCCGCAGCGCTCGCTTCAGGGGTCACCGTAAGCACCAGCCCATCAATCTCCGTGACCCGTCCCAGGGTACCGGCACTCATGGGCACGTCGGCCTTCGCTCGCCAGATCTCACCGAAAGCATGCACGTGCCCTTCACCGGGAAACCCATCGATCACTTCCACGGTGGCTCCCAGCATCGCCTGGTGGCCGGTTTTCACCGGGCCATGTCGGGCCCGCAACGCGGCCCCAACGGCAATGAACATCACAGCGGCCGTGCTGACGGTAAACGCGGCGATGACCGCCAGCGGCAGGCCAAACTCCGGAGACTGCGTATCCAGGAGCATGAGCGAACCAAACACAAACGCCACCACACCGGCGATACCAAGGGCACCCATGGTCGGGGTAAACACCTCCCCGACCATCATGCCGATGCCGACGAAGATCAGCGCCAGCGCCGCGTAGTTCACCGGCAGCATTTGCAGTCCGTAGGCCCCGAGCAACAGACAGACGATGCCGATCACCGACGGAAAGATCATGCCGGGGTTGTAGAACTCGAGAATCAGTCCGTAGATCCCGAAGATGAGCAGCCCATAGGCAATGGTTGGATCGGTGATCAGCTCAAGAAGGTCGTGCTTCCAGTCCGACTCCACCCTATAGATGCCCGCATCAGCGGTTTCCAGCGTGACCAGGCCGTCCCGGAGCGCAACCTCACGACCATCGAGGGCGAGGAGCAGTGCCGGCAGATCCGCCGCCATGAGATCAACAGTCTTTTCGGCGACGGCCACGGAAGCACGCACATTCGCGCCCTCCCGCACGGTTTCTTCCGCCCAGGCGACATTCCGACCCCGCAATTCGGCGATGCCTTGCAGGTAGGCCACGGCATCGTTCACTACCTTTCTGCCCATGGCATCGAGCGGTTCCGGGGCTGTCGCCTCATCGCCAGCCGGCGATGTCGGCGGAGACGGCCGGGGCGACGGCGCTGCAGGCGAGATTGAAACCGGCGTGGACGAGCCGATATTGGTTGCCGGGGCCATTGCGGCGACATGGCTCGCATAGGCGATGTAGGCGCCGGCGCTGGCCGCCCGGGCCCCTTCCGGCGCCACAAAGGTCACCACCGGTACTTTTGCGGCGAGAATGGCCTGCACCAGGGCGCGCATGGATTTATCCAGACCGCCCGGCGTATCCATACGGATCACAAGGGCTGTCGCGTCAGCAGCCGCTGCATCGTCGATGGCACGAATCACAAGATCGGCCGCCGCCGGGCCGAGCGGCCCTTCAAGGTCCACGACCCAGACCACGGGCCCACCGTCTGCGTCCGCAGCCGTCATTGGCACAAGGTACGCGAGGAACGCGAAACAGCCCAGCCAGACAAGCAACCGGGCGGTCAATCGATGGTTGGCTGAGCCGCGCATCGCTGACGTCAATCGCAAGGCGTCGTCAGGCCAACGAACATATCGTCAAAAGCCTGCCGGATGAGCAGCACGGCCCGCTCATCGTGAAAGGTTTCGCCGCCTCGAATGGCGTGTGCTCGATACATGGCACCGGTCCAGAGCACGGCCTCGGTGGCCCTGTCATAGACGTTCACGTCCAGGTGCGCAACAAAACGATTCACGGTGCCGGATTGAACCTGCTCACCAAAAGGGTCTTCCACCAGCGGCGGGGGCGGATTTCGGTCGATGAGGTAAAAAGTGCTGACGACGCGGATGTCGGCCGTTTCCGGTTCCGGCGCTTCGTCGAGACCCTGTGCGATCAGCGCCCCTTCGAGCGCATCTTCGATAACGCCTTCGATGAATCCCGGCACATCCTGAAAGGCCAGCGTGTAGCTCGAGAAGCCGCTGGCCACGCCATGACAGCGGGCCGGCACGTAAGTGTCCATGGGCTGCGAGGTCGCACAGCCTGCGAGCAGCGCGCCAAGCAGCAGCAAGCTGGCTGTCAGCAAGCGATCATTCGGCTTCGGCAACATGAACGGTGAGTACGTCACAGGGACTACCATGCAACACCCCGTTAGCCGTTGAGCCAAGCAGCATCCCGGACAGGGCGCCGCGGGCATGGGTGCCAATGACGATCAGGTCCGCACCGATGTCTTTCGCGCAGGCCTTGATCTCGGTGGCCGGTCGACCCATGCGGATGTTGACCTGTTCCGGTTCTATGCCGAAGGCAGCTGCGCGTTCGCGGATGTTTTTCGCCGTATCCTGGGCGAGCTGCTCTTCCATCTCCCGAAGCGGCCAGGACGCCGCAAAAGCCGCGCCGTCCATGCCGCTGATTCCACCCATGAGCGGCGGGATTACGGTAACCACGTGCACTTCAACCGCGCCGCGCGGATCGAGAGCCATAGCGCCTTCGATCACCTCTTCCGCTTCAGCGGTGGCATCCAGGGCGATGAGGATCTTTTTCATAGATACCGCGACCCCGATCAGCTCTTGATACGAATCGTCAGTACATCGCACTCGGCATGATGCAGCACACCGTTGGCCGTGGAGCCAAGCAGCAGACCGAGCCCATGTTTGCCGTGTGAGCCAACGACGATGAGGTCAACGCCAAGGTCCTTGGCCGTGTCGACGATCTGCGGCGCCGGCGCGCCGATGACCGCATGAACGTTCTCAGCCTCCACACCGGCCCCGGCACCGAGCACTTTCAGCTGCTCCGTCGCCTGCGTCTGCGCTTCCCGCTCAAAGTTCACGCTTGCCTGTGTGTAAGCCGCCATATCGAGGCCACCGTAGACCTGCGTGAGCGGCTTTACCACGGAGATCAGCGACAGTTTGGCGCCATGGTCGGCTGCCAGCTTCTGCGCTTCCCCGAGGACCTGTTCCGCTTCTTCTGACAGATCAACTGCCACCATCACGTGCTTATAAGCCATTGTTCCCAATCTCTCCTGTGCAGATACCCTGTGGTGTCTGCAGAGTACCGAAACGATGCCGGGAGCGTAAGCGAGCCCGACGCGGCAGGACATCGGTGCCTGCCACGAGACCTGCTTCGGGAAACCCCTAGGCACCGAAAAATGGCGATGCCTGCTAAACTGGGACCCTGACTTAAGGGGAACTGATGAGCCTATTCAACAAAGCCCTGGTGGCCATCGATCTGGATGAAGCCAGCGCCCGCACGGTTCTTGAGGCCGCGCGGCAGCTGACGTCCGGAACTGCAACGGTGGTCCACGCCGTGGAACCACAGTACGTGCAATACAGCGTTGATCCGACCTTCACCGGCAGCCTGACGGCACAGATGGAGGCCGATGCAAAAGCCGCGGCCATCGCACGCCTTGCAGACCTCTGCAAAGACTATGACATCCCCACGGAGCAACAGGTGGTCATGCTCGGTCGCGCTGCGGACAGTATCCATCAGCTCGCCCGGGAGCTCGACGCAGACGGCATTATCATTGGCAGTCACGCCCGCAAAGGTCTCGGCCGCCTGCTCGGCTCCACAGCTAACGCCGTATTACACGGCGCCCCGGTAAACGTTATGACCATCCGCCTGGGAGACGAATCGTGAGTAAAACATCAGGCCGTACCCGCGACTTCGGGGAAACTCTGGCCGGTGCGGAAATTGTCGCCGGGAAGGAGCTCGTTGAAGCGAGCGGCAGTCTCGTTCTGTTTATGGAACGCGGCGCAACGCTTGCCGCTACCCAGGCCCGCTGGCTGTTCGGCGATTATTCAAGCTTCTGGCTGGAATCCATGACCCAACCCGGCAGTCCCGCACCGCTGGCGAAGCTCGTCACACAGCGCTTGCGCCATGTCGCAGAGGGCTTACGGACGTTCTCAGAACTCGCCGCCATTCCCTGTCGCTTTGGGCGCGACGCTTCGGAGCTCGCTGACCGTGTCGTCGCGACGGAACGGGCCCGCCAGCCCTGATCAGGCAAAGGACTTCGGCCCTGCCGGAAGTTAACCGTGAGTCGGAATCCGCTCTTCGATGACAGCTACTGCAGACTCTTCGGTCAGGGCGTTGGGCTTGATGAGCGCACAACCCCATTTTTCGAACGCTTCTATCGCTACTTTCTCGAAGACCCGGAAATCGCCAATGCCTTTCGCGGCACGGACATGGACCGACAGGTTTCCATGCTGCGGAAATCGTTCTTTCATCTGGTGGCGTTTTACGTGAGTCACGAGCCTTCCGCAGAACTCGAGCGCATTGGCCGGATTCATGGATCCCTTGGCATTCGCGGCGACTTCTATGACCGCTGGCTCGACGCGCTTATGGCCGCCGTCCGCGAATTCGACGCGGAATGTGATCAGGAAACGGAACTCGCCTGGCGCTGGGCCATGACCCCGGGCCTCACTTACATGCGCCTGCTCGGCAGTCTGCCGACAACCGGCAATAGCGCCCCTTGATCGAACTCACCGCCCTCGACCGCTTACCGGTACCGCTGTTCCGGGCCGACGAAACGGGATTAATCACCTGGACCAATGCTGCCTGGCAGCAAGTGCTGGGCCATCCCGCCGGTGGCCGCTGGTACGAACATTTCATGGCCATCGACGAGGCGCTTGGCCGCGACCTCTGGGACCGTTGTGTAAAAGACCAGGAGCCGTCCGCGCTGTCTTCAGCATCCACTACGGAGGCCGGTACCGTGCGTTTCTTTGAGCTGCTGCTGCAACCGGCACGCATCGATGGCCAGGCAGAAATGCTCGGCTCCCTGGTCGACGTGACGGAACAGTCTCTGGCCCTGGCTGAAACCCAGGCCATTCTCGACACCGCCGTTGACGGCATCATCATCATCGATGAACGCGGCATCATCGAAACCTTCAATCAGGCGGCGACGGAACTCTTCGGCTATACGCCGGAAGAAGTCATCGGCAAAAGCATCAACGGCCTGATGACGAGCGGCGACGCCGAGCATCACGACCGCTATCTCTCCGACTACCTGAAGTCCGGTAAAGCTTCGATCATTGGTGTCGGTCGGGAGCTGACAGCGCTGCGCGCCGACGGTGGTCGCATTCCCATCTATCTTGCCGTCTCGGACATTCGCCTACCCGGCCGGCGTCGGTTCGCCGGGATTGTCCGCAATCTCACGGAACAGCACGAAGCTCGGGAAGCGCTTGCCAGCCAGCGCGAGAAGCTCGCGCACGTGGGGCGCCTGTCTACCATGGGAGAGATGACGGCGAGCATCGCCCATGAGATCAATCAGCCGCTGACTGCCATCTCCATGTACGCCCAGGCAAGTATCAAGCTCCTGGAACGTGGCGGCGATCTCGGACGGATCCACGACGCGCTGGAGAAACTCAACACCCAGTCACTCCGCGCCGGGGCAGTCATCGAACGGATCCAGCGCTTTGCCCGGCCCCAGGACTCGAGCAAAGAGCTTGTGGCGCTGAACGAGCTTGTGACCGACCTCCTGAAGCTCGCGGAAAGCGATGCGCGCATGCACGACATCGAGCTGGAGCTCGACCTCGCCGACGATCTGCCCCTTGTCTACGCCGATCCGGTACAGATTCAGCAGGTGATCCTCAATCTCATCCGCAACGGCATCGACGCCATGAACGAGATCGACTGCCGCAACGGGCGGCGGATCCAGCTCACTACCCGCTCCGGTGCAGCAGAGGTTACGCTGAGCGTGTGCGATCTTGGCCCAGGCGTCGCCGACGATCAGAGTGACGCCCTCTTTACTCCGTTCCACACCACCAAGAAAGAAGGGATGGGGATGGGGCTCTCCATTTGCCGCTCAATCGTGTCAGACCACGGTGGCGAGCTGCGCTACGCTAACAACTCAGGCCCCGGGGCCTGCTTCTTCTTCACGGTACCAACTGAACATGAGTGATTCCGATCCCACCGTTTATGTCGTCGATGATGATGAGCCCGTCCGCGATGCCATCGCCATGCTCCTCGACACCGTCGACATTCAGCACGAAACCTTCGACAGCGCCACCGCCTTCCTCGATGGCTACGGCGGCGGGCAAACGGGCTGTCTGGTGCTCGATATCCGCATGCCGGGTATGAGCGGCCTTGAGCTCCAGGACCATCTGCTGGATCAGGGTGACTCGCTGCCGATCGTCTTCATCACTGGCCATGGCGACATTCCCATGGCCGTGGAAGCCATGAAGAAAGGTGCCGTCGACTTCATTCGCAAGCCCTTTCGCGATCAGGAGCTCCTGGATCGGATCCAGGAAGCGCTGACCCTGGATGCAGAAAAACGGGCACGCTCGGCGGGTCTGGAGGTGGTCCGGGAACGTGCCGCGAGCCTCACACCCCGGGAAACAGAGGTCTTCGAACGGGTAGCCGAAGGGCAGGCCAACAAAGTGGTCGCCATTGAGCTAGAGATCAGCGAACGCACCGTGGAAATCCATCGCAGCCAGGTCATGCAGAAAATGAAAGCGCGCAGCCTTGCGGAGCTTGTACGCATGAAAATTCTGCTCGATCAGAACGCCGCCTGAGGTGCTGCCCGCAAACTACCCCCAACTTAGGGGAATCCTCGTATAGCGGGCCTTTCCAGCCGCCTTTAGGGTGCTCCACATGAACGGAGATCCCTCGGCAACTGTGCATGTGGTAGACGGTGATCCCGCGGTCCGCGACAGCCTTACCACACTCCTTGACCTGAACGGCTATTCCGTCGCCGCCTATGCGACGGCAGCCGCCTATCTCGAGGCCGACAATCAGACACTCCCAGCAGGTCAGGAACGCTGGATCGTCTGCGAGGCCGAGCTCCCCGATGGCAGCGGCATCGATCTTTTTGGAAAGGTACAAGCCGCCAATCGGGATGCGGCCTTCATTCTGCTGGTCAGCCGGCGCGATCCTGCCGTGATGGCCATGGCCCGCGCCGCAGGCATCGATCGGATTTACTCAAAACCGCTCGTTCATCGCCGGCTCATCGAGGCCATAGGGAACCGGTCCCACTGATTGTTTTGTGTTGATCAATGGCTATGATCAGGACCGTCGGAGTCGCCCCCGGTTC
The DNA here is from genome assembly GCA_039180365.1 of Pseudomonadota bacterium. Classification (GTDB taxonomy): domain Bacteria; phylum Pseudomonadota; class Gammaproteobacteria; order Pseudomonadales; family Azotimanducaceae; genus SZUA-309. The sequence goes on along the minus strand of JBCDDI010000091.1, from coordinate 224 downwards.
CGGCCTGACACGGGAGGGTCAAGCAAGCGCAGCCGGGGCGTTGGTCTGTCTCCGTCCTCCCCTGTTCTGTTGTCCGGCAGTATTCACCCGGAAGATCCCCGCTCCGGATCGGCCGGCTAGACGTTAAACGTGTATTGAGGAAGTGATGTGACGGAGGAAACCCCCGAATACAACATAGAGGTTGTCCGCTGGTTTGCGGTCATGACCGTGGTCTGGGGCATCGT
>JBCDDI010000090.1:0-9787 GCA_039180365.1 Pseudomonadota bacterium | reverse complement strand
GGGCAGAATTCCGTCGCTTCTGCGTCGAGCTTGAGGGCTGTACGCAGGCAGAGCTGGAGACGCTACAGATTGACGAGAGACTGCCGGTAACCGGCGTAGGCCTGGAAACGGTGCAGGCTTTCGCGCGCTGGCTCTCCGAGCAAACCGGCCACAGTTACCGGCTGCCCACCCGGGAGGAATGGCTTTGGGCTGCTCAGGGCGACCCGGATCCGAACCGGAACTGTCGTGTTGATATCGAAGGGATCGACCGCGGCCGGGCGCCGGTTGCAGCGGCGACCGGTCAGAGCAACGGCTGGGGTCTGAAAAACATGCTGGGCAACGTCCAGGAATGGGTAGTTGGCGAAACCGGGCTCGTTGCCATTGGTGGAACCTACAGTGATCCCATCGGCCTTTGCCTGGCGACCACAGAACGCTCCCACCCCGGTGAGCCCGCCGTGGATACGGGCTTCCGGCTCGTACGGGAGATCTCATGAGCCTCATGAAACTGGCCCCGGAGACCGTACGCCTGCGAAGGGTCGCAAAAGCCCATGCCCTCGGAGAGTTCTCTCTGTCCGAATACCGTCAGGCCCGCCGGGAGGTTATCGACAACTTCGAAGTGACCGAGCTCGACGAAGACGACACGCAGCCCCGCCTGCCTTTGCCGGAAGCCGGCAGTCAGAGTGATGCGACAGCAACCGCCACTGAGCCGCCACGGCGCACCTTCTTCTGGATCGTCGTTACCCTGCTGGCGATAGGGGGGGTAGTTGCCGCAACGCAGGTCCTCGCCGCCGAGACAATGGATATCCCTGCCGTCGCCGATCGTGATCCGAACCCTTCCACCAGCCGGCGTCTGACCGTAGCGGAGGTGCGGCTCGCAGACGGCGAACACCTCAGCGAGCTTTCTCTCAGCCCGGCGGACCTGCAGGCAGTCATCGAAGACAAACTCCGTGAGATCCGGATCCGCAATCAGCCCGGCAGCCATGGCTTCACCCAGGCGGAGCTCGAGGAGGTCGGCCGGTTCCTGAAGGCCCTTGGCGCACACAACGCCGAACACTCCCTCACTGCCCGGGACGCGGATGACTTATCGGCACTGCTCGAAGATCAGAAGCGCCGACGAGGGCTCTCTGTTGTTGAACTGGAAGAAACGGCGGCGGCGCTGCAGGCGCATCTTCGCGATGCCGGCTATTTCCTGGCCGTTGCTTATCTCCCGGCCCAGCAGGTTGTTGATGGCGTGGTTGAGCTTGCCCTGCTGCCTGGCGTGCTCGGCGAGGTCGCCGTTTCCGGCGCCGGTCAGTCGCTGGTTGCCCGCTTTGACGATCTGATCGGTAAAACGGTTACCCGTCGCGAGATCAACACCCGCCTTTACGCCCTTAACCAGGCGCCGGGCTTTGCGGCTGAAGCCAGCTTCGAACCGGCCGCCGAGGTTGGGGAAAGCCGCCTTATGCTTGCGGTCCGTGAGCAGCGTGCCTTCCGCGGCAGCGTGGCGCTCGATAACCACGGCGACGATCAGACCGGGCGCCAGCGCATTGTGCTCGATGGCGGTATCGTAAACCTCTCAGGCCGCGGCGACGTGTTAAGCGGTGGCCTGCTCGCGGCTGTGGATCCGGATAATCAGCTGCTTGGCTACCTGGACTATGCGTTGCCGGTCGGCAACCGGCGTCAGTTCCGCGCCCGGCTTGCCAGAAACGATTTCACGACTGGCGGTCTCGAGCCCATTGATGGGGACGGACTGCTGCTGGATGCGGTGGTTGAGACCTTCCTGCATCGCGACCAGCTCACGGGGCTTTCCTGGGAGCTTGGTCTCGGGCGCCACGAACTCGACTGGCAGACGGCGTCGAGTCCCACAGAAGTTGAGCAGAGCGTCAGTCTGCTGAGCTCCGCCCTGCGTGCCCGGCGGGTTTGGGACCAGGCGCAGGTGGCTGCAGACTTCCGCGTCTATGCAGACGTCGGCCGGATCAGTGGCGACACCTTTGCGGGTCAGGATGATGGTTTCTGGGACGTCGGCTTCGAAGTCTTCGGCTGGCGGCCCTTCGATGTTCCGCAGCTGCCTGGCCGGCAGAAAGTCTCTCTCGAACTCAGAGGCCAGCTGGCAGGGACGCAGCTGCCCAGCACCCGGCGGCTGGCGCTCGGTGGCATTGGTGCGGCTCGAGGTTTCGACCGCGACGTTTACCTTGCCGATCAGGGCATGTTCCTGCGCGGTGATCTGCGCACGCCGCTGGCCTTAGGGGAGCTGTCGCTCTTTGCGGATCTTGCCTACGGTAAGGATCGCAACGATCTGACGCCGACCTGGGCTCATCTCGCGAATCTCGGCCTCGCCTGGGACGTTCGCGTCGGTGATCGTTTCACAAGTTCATTCTCCTGGGCGAAGCCCATCACCAGTAAAGGGACCGGAGGCCTCGATCATGACGGCAATCGCTTCTTCTTCTCGCTGCGCTATGCGCACTGAGGCCAGGGTTCAGCACGCCAGCGCCAGCTGTCGCCAGACTGCGGCCTGCAAAGGTCTCTCTGCCCTGCTGCTGGCCGTGCTCCTCGGTGGACTCAGCGGTGCAGCAGTCGCGGCGGAGGCTCCCGTGGCCCCGCCCCCCCTGCCACCGGAGGCAGAGGCGGCGCATCAGGACCTGCTCCGTGATAAGAACGCTGAAAAGTCGCTCGATGAGGCGATATTTACGGAGATTTCGCCCTTGACGATTCCGGAAATTGGTATCCGGCTTCCGGAAGATCAGGAACACTGAGCGCGACTTTATACACACGCTCGAGTTTTCAGTCGTCAAACCGTAAAGATGGCGCTGATCGTTCGTGTGACAAATTATGTCAATCACTTAACTGATTGATATCGATAGATAATCTCTGATTCAGCCTTTCACGCACCCTGACAGGGCACTTGGCCATGCTTCGTTGCACCTTCCTGGTCCGCAACAGTTATCCAACAACTTATCCACAGCCTGAGAACAGTTTTTCCGGTTGACTGAGGGCCGCTGACGTGCATTCGCGTGCATGTCGATGCTACCCGGGAGAAGATGCAGCAAGCGACGCTCGAAAACCCTGATCAGGAGGATAAATGACGGAGCCGACACCCCAGGTAGCGCTCGATGCGAAGCTCGCTTCCTACCGGGAGCGCGGTGTCTCGAGAGTGAAACTTGCCCTCACGGACGTGGACGGCGTCCTGCGTGGAAAGTACGTCAACCTGGAGAAGTTCGCGGGCCTCATGGAGAAAGGCGGCGGCTTCTGTGACTGCGTATTCGGCTGGGACGTGGACGATCAACTCTACGACGCCGGGCGCTTTACGGGCTGGCACACGGGTTTTCCCGATGCCCGCTACCGTCTGGTGACCGCCAGCGAGCGCTGGCTGGCAGACGAGGGCTGTCCGCTGTTTCTCGGCGAGTTTGTGGGCGCAAAGGACGAACCACACCCACTGTGCCCGCGCACGCGCCTTGGCGCGGTCCTCGACAGCCTGGCGGAGCAGGGCCTCTATATGCGCTCCGCCTTCGAGTACGAGTTTTTTGTGTTCCGCGAGACGCCACACTCTGTCCGGGAAAAGGGTTATCGGGATCTCACACCGCTTACGCCTGGGAATTTCGGCTATTCGGTGCTCCGGGCTTCGGCGGAAGCGGATCGGTTCAATGGGCTCCTCGACTACTGCGAGGCGCTCGACCTTGATCTTGAGGGACTCCACTGCGAAACGGGTCCCGGGGTCTGGGAAGCGGCCGTCCGGGTTGCCGATGGCCTGGAGGCCGCGGATCGAGCCAGCCTCTTCAAGACCTTCAGCAAGGTGTACTTCCAGCGGCAGGAGTGCATGGCGACCTTTATGGCCAAGTGGTCCATGGACTACCCCGGTCAGAGCGGCCACTTCCATGTGAGCCTCACAGACGCGGAAGGGCACCCGCTCTTCCACGATGCGGATGCCGCCCACGGTATGGCGGAACTGCAGCGCCGGGCAGTGGCCGGTCTGCAGCAGTTTCTCCCGGAACTCCTTGTGCTTCTTGCGCCGACGATCAACAGCTACACGCGGCTTGTTAAAGGCGCCTGGGCGCCAACGGCATCTACCTGGGGCATCGAAAACCGTACCGCTGCCGTGCGGGTGATCCCAGGTAGCGCAAACGCTCAGCGCATCGAGTGTCGGGTGGGTGGTGCCGATGCCAATCCGTACCTGGTAGCCGCCGCCGTGGGTGCGGCCATGCTGGCCGGCATCGAAGGCGAGTACGAACCGATGGATCCCGTGAGCGGCAACGCCTATGACGTGGAAGACGAGCTGCCCGAGGGCCTGCAGTTCCCAGCGGGGCTCAGAGAGGCAGCGGAACGCTTTACGGCATCGGGTGTTGCCCGGCAGTATCTCGGTCCCGAGTTCGTCGACCATTTCGCCATGACCCGCCTCTGGGAGTGGCGCGAACGGGAGCGGCATCTCGATTCCTGGCAGCTGGATCGCTACTTTGAAATCATCTGAGCTCGACATCGCCATTCTGCGCACCGATGAAGTGATGGCCGACTATCAGGACGCGCACGGCGACTACCCGGACATGTTTGCGCGGCTCCTTGAGACCGCTGCTGCGGAGCGGGCAGAACCGGTACCACTTCGGCTGTCGAGCTATGACGCCAGGATCGGCGATCTGCCGGAACCTGATGCCCACGACGCCTATGTGATCACCGGCAGCCGGCTGAGTGTCTACGACGATGAGCCGTGGATTGGCGAACTCGCAGAGTTTCTTGAGGACGTGCTGCGCACCGGTGGCAAGGTGCTCGGGATCTGCTTCGGCCATCAGCTTCTTGCCCATTTCTTCGGCGGTCATACGGAAGCAGCCGCCAACGGTTGGGCCGTTGGCATCCAGGAGAACCGGGCCGTGAGCCGGGAGCCCTGGATGGGCGACGACGGGGAACGGCTCAATCTGATCTCGAGCCACAAGGATCAGGTGACTCGCCTCCCCGATGGCGCGAAGCTCATCGCCACAAGCGACTTTTGCCCCGTTGGAGGCTTTGTCATGGGTGATCAGGTGCTGACGCTCCAGGGGCATCCCGAGTTTCAGCGCGAGTACTCCCGGGACCTCATGGTCATGCGCCGGGAGCTGCTCGGTGAGGAAACCTTCCGGCTCGGCGTTGCCTCCCTCGCTAAGGAAACCGATGAAGCCCGGGCCGGCCGATGGATGATCAACTTCCTTCTGGAAGCCTGAGGTCAAGCGGGGAACAGCTATGACAACAGAACGACTCTTCAGACGCCTGGTGCTGGCCCTGCTGGTGCTGACAACGGCGAGCGGCTGCAGCATCAAGATGCTCTACAACAACGCCGATCGTTTTGCCCGCTGGGCCGTTAACGACTATATCGAGATGAATGATGAGCAGGAGGCCTACTTCACGGCGGAAGTGGACGCCCTGCATTACTGGCATCGAACCAACGAGCTGCCGCTCTACGCTGACTACATCGACTCGCTGCCGACCACCATCGACAACGGCGTCGACGAAGCTGAGGTGCAGGCGTTCTTCGATACGTTCTACAGCTGGTGGGAAGTCTTTGCAGCGAAGGCCATGCCTATGGTCACCGAGATGCTGCTTTCCCTGACGGACGAGCAGGTTGCCCGGCTGCCGGAAAAACTCGAGAAGGACAATGCCCGCTTTGCGGAGGACGAGTTCGACCAGCCCCTCGATGAAGTACAGGCTGAATGGCGCAAAGAGTACGCGGACACCATGAGCCGCTTCAGCGGTCGCCTCACCAAGGAACAGAAAAACTATCTGGCGGCGCAATCGGTGCGCTACGTGCCGCAGTTCGAACTCTGGGCCGAGTACCGCGCGCGCTGGCAGGCAGACCTGCTGGCTCTGCTGAACGAAGAGCGTGGCGACCCGGAAGCCTTCACGGAGGCCTTCTATGCGATTTCAGAGAACCGCGAGCGGTATTACGGTGAAGAGCTGACGGCCGTGTTTGACGCCAATGAGTCGCTGGCAACGGAAGTGACTGCCTGGCTCCTCAACAATCTCACGGACAAGCAGCGGGAACGGTTCTACGAGCGACTTGGTGAAGTGGCCACCACGTTCAGAGAACTTGCCGCCGAAGCGCCGGAGGCAATGCCACCGGGCGGCGGCTGTCTGGCAACCTGTGCGTCTGGCGACGCAGGCTGAATAGAGAAAGCTCTATCCCGCCGGGTCCCTGTCTGGTGCCTGGCGTTGGTCGCCAGGTCAGAGGCGCTTTTCTTCGTCGAGGACGATCCAGGCCACAAGATAGGCTGCGGCCGTAAGCTTCGGAAAAAACAGCCCGCAAACCGCCACGGTGACCCGGACGAAAGCCGGATCCGTATTCAGGAAGTTCGCGAGCCCCGCGCATACGCCGGCGATCCAGCCGTTCCGGCCATCCAGGGTCACTCGCCTACGGACCCGCTCCAGGGTCGAGTTGGCCATGCCTCGTTCCCGGTCGTAACGTCTCATGGGCATCCCCTCAGCTGGTGATGCCGCAGTGGTTTGCGACCCAATCGCTGATGAGCGTCATGGCACCACCCACGGTGTTCGGTGCCGGCGCATAGCTCGCTTCCGCCGCGCTCGCGAACAGCCCGAAAAGCAGGAAGACGATGGCCAGCAGCGCCATGGCCATCAGGCTCGCGCGGGGGTGGCTCAGGCGCGACATGCGCATGTCTCCGATGGTGGGACCGATATCCAGGTTCTTGGCGTTCACTGTTTGCTCGCTGTCTCTGTTCATGACGTTTGTCTCTTGGCCCTTCCAGTTATTCAAAGGTCGTGCCAATCCCCGGAGACCAGAAAATGCGGGGGCTGCGGGCGGATCAGAGTTGTCGCTGGCTGGATTGACCAACAGTTGGCGAAAAAATCTCCGCATCTCAGTCGCTGACGGTCGGTCGGACTTGCTCTCGGCCGCAACCTTCAGTTACATGGGCTCGAGAGCGCTGTTTTCAGGGGGACGAGATGGACTTTCACTTTGCATCATCCTGGGAGCGGGTAGCAGACAGCTGCCCGGATCGACCCGCGGTGATCACCGATGGCCGGAAGACACTCTGGCGCGATTACGAGAACCGGGCCGCGCGGGTCGCTCAGGTGCTCAGCAACCACGGTCTGGGCCCGGACAGTAAGGTCGGCATCTACCTGCACAACTCCACGGAATACCTGGAGGCACAGTTCGGCACCTTCAAGATCCGGGGATGCCCGATCAACGTGAACTATCGCTACAAGGCCGACGAGCTCGTTTATCTGCTTGATAACGCAGACGTGGAAGCCGTGGTCTATCAGGCAAGCTACGCGATGCGGATCTGGGAGATCCGCGATTCGCTGCCGAAGGTAAAGGTCTTCATTCAGGTCGACGACGGCACGGAAGCGCTCCTCGAGGGCGCCATTGATTACGAGACTGCCATCAGCCGCGTTGATCCCATGCCGCGTATCGAGCGCTCGCCGGATGACGTTTATATGCTCTACACCGGCGGCACGACCGGGATGCCGAAAGGGGTCATGTACTCGGCCGGTGAGTTTTCCTTCTTTTTTACGGCGGCCGGGGCCGTTGCCCGGGAACTGCCGCCGCCGGCAACCCTTGCGGACTATGAGGCCTTTCTTGCGACCGTGGATGATCCGCCGGTGTCGCTGGTTGCCTGCCCGCTCATGCATGGCACGGGTATGTGGCTGGGTGCTATGGCTGCCCATTTCGCCGGCGGCACTACGGTGCTGACCTCGAGGCTCGGCCTTGATCCGGACGTGCTTTGGGGCCTTGTGGAAGAGCAGGGGGTCACGGATCTGGTTATTGTCGGCGACGCCTTTGCGCGGCCGCTCCTTGCTGCGCTCGATGACGCTGCGAAACGCGGGCATCCCTATGACCTGAAGAGCCTCCAGCGCATCTCCTCGAGCGGCGTCATGTGGAGCGCGGAGATCAAGGATGGCCTGCTCCGCCACCACGACATGGTGCTGAACGACATCATGGGATCCACGGAGGGGGGTATGGGCTCATCTACGACCTCCCGGGAGAGCGCGGCCGACACGGCGCGCTTCCAAATGAATGACGGCGCGGCGGTGTTTACCGACGACGATCGGCGGGTCGAACCCGGCTCCGGCGAGATCGGTAAAGTCGGCACGAGCGGCTTTGTGCCCATCGGCTACTACAAGGATCCGGTGAAGTCCGCAGAAACCTTCCGGGAGATTGATGGGGTGCGCTACAGCTTTCCCGGCGACTACGCGACGGTGGAGGCAGACGGCTCCATCACGCTCCTCGGTCGTGGCAGCGTCTGTATCAATACGGCCGGAGAGAAGGTCTTCCCGGAGGAAGTGGAAGAGGCTGTAAAAAAACATCCGGCGGTGGCCGACTGTCTCGTCGTTGGCGTGCAGGACGATCGCTTCGGCGAACGGGTGGTGGCTGTTGCCTCTTACTCCAGCGGTGAAAGCTGCGACGAAAGCGCGGTGATCGATTTCACTCGCGACCATCTGGCAGGCTACAAACTGCCGAAGCACGTGCTTTTTGTTGATCAGGTGCAGCGCGCGCCAAACGGCAAGGCCGACTACAAATGGGCGAAGCGGACGGCGAATGCCGCCTATGGAGAGAGTGCGTGAGCGAGGCAGACATGAGTGAGGCCCACGTGAGCGAGGCAGAGCAGATCTCGGACGCTGCCGAGGGCCCACTGGCAGGCGTGCGCGTTATCGATCTTACGAGCATGATTTCCGGACCCGTGGCCACCATGATGCTGGCGGATCAGGGCGCTGATGTGATCAAGGTGGAGCCCATCAGCGGAGACCTCGTTCGCTACATGGGGCCCAATCGCGAGGGCTTAACGTCCGGCTTTATCTCGGCGAATCGCAGTAAGCGCAGCCTGGCTGTGGATCTGAAGACCGAGCAGGGCATGGAAGTGCTTCGAGCGTTAGTGAAGACGGCCGATGTGTTCGTGCAGAACTTCCGCCCCGGCGCCATTGATCGTATGGGCCTCGGGGAAGATGCGGTGCGCGCCTTAAAGCCCGATATTGTCTATGTCTCCATCAGTGGTTTCGGAGAAACCGGCCCCTACGCCCACAAGCGGGTCTATGACCCAGTGATACAGGCGCTCTCCGGTCTTGCGGACATCCAGAAAGACGGCGAGACCGGGCGGCCGAAGATGATCCGCACCATTATTCCGGACAAGACCACGGCCGTGACGGCCGCGCAGGCGATTACCGCGGCGCTTTTCGCCAGGGAACGCGGCCGGGGCGGACAGCATGTGAAGCTCGCCATGCTCGACACGATGGTGGCCTACCTCTGGCCCGAAGGTATGGCGGGTTACACCTTTATCGGCAAGGAAGTGAAAGCGGCCCGGGCCCAGTTCGCCCAGGACCTGATTTTCCAGACCACGGACGGCTATATCACGGCGGGCGCGGTTTCCGATGCGGAATGGCAGGGCATGTGTCAGGCCCTGGAGCGGCCGGAGTGGCTGGAGGACGAGCGTTTCAGGACCGCTAACGACCGGATTGTGAACGTTCGCGAGCGCCTGGCGCTGACGTCGGAAGTCCTTGCCACCCGCTCCAGCGCCGAGTGGCTGGAACGTCTCGACCGCGAAGGTGTGCCCTGCGCACCGGTGCTGCAGCGGCATGAGGTTTTCGAACACGAACAGATTCACATCAACGAAATGGTGGCCGAGCACGATCATCCCGTCGCAGGTAGAATACGTCAGCCGCGGCCTGCGGCGCGCTTCGACCGGACGCCGGCCGCCATGCAGCGGCACGCGCCCACCCTCGGCGAACACAGCGACGAGATTCTCGCTGAACTCGGCTTCGATGCCGGGGCCCTCCGTGCGGAGGGTTCAATCGCCTGAGTCGGCGGGGCTCTAAGAGCCTCTGCTCGAGCGCGCCGAACCGCGGCCAGCATCCAAAGTAG
>JBCDDI010000089.1:0-9791 GCA_039180365.1 Pseudomonadota bacterium | reverse complement strand
TTCGGCCACGAGAAAGGCGCCTTTACCGGCGCCAACAGCCGGCGCGTGGGCCGCTTCGAACAGGCCAACGGCGGCACGCTGTTCCTCGACGAAATCGGCGACATGCCCCAGGACACCCAGACGCGACTCTTGCGGGTACTCGCAGACGGCGAGTTTTACCGCGTGGGCGGCCACTCGCCGATCAAAGTCGACGTGCGCATCATTGCGGCCACCCACCAGAACCTGGAAACCCGCGTTCGCGAGGGCAGCTTCCGCGAGGACCTGTTCCATCGCCTGAATGTGATCAGCGTCCATGTGCCGATGCTTTCGGAACGACGCACGGACATTCCGCTGCTGGCCCGGCACTTCCTGGACCGCGCCGCCGATGAACTGGGCGAAGAGTCAAAAGTGCTGCGCCCGGAGACCGTGGACTATCTCTCCGCCCTGCCCTGGCCCGGCAACGTCCGCCAGCTTGAGAACACCTGCCGCTGGCTGACAGTCATGGCTTCCGGCCGGGAGATTCATCTCTCCGATCTGCCGCCGGAGCTGAAGAGCGAAGACGAAGTGGCGGAACCTCGCGGTGTGCGCTGGGAAAAGGCCCTCGAGCGTTGGGCCGAGCGGGCGGCAACGGAGCACCCGGAGATGCCGCTCCTGGACGTCTCTACTCCGAAATACGAGGAAGTCATGATCCGCGTGGCGCTCCGTCATACCGGCGGACGCCGCCAGGATGCAGCCAAACTCCTAGGCTGGGGGCGCAATACGCTGACGCGGAAGATCTCAGAGCTACAGCTCAACGACCTGTAAAAGGCAATAACAGAACTGCCGCTTTAGCGAGCAACACAGGGGCCACCTCGCGTCACACGGCTTTAAGGCCGTGATCGAGGCGGCCCTTCCTCTCGGCCATTCGGGCTATGATCCCTGCCGCAGCGGGAAGCCTCATGCCTTTCAACATCATTCTCTACGAACCGGAAATCCCACCGAATACGGGCAACGTGATTCGTCTCGCGGCGAACACCGGGGCCCGGCTGCATCTGGTGGAGCCCCTCGGCTTCGAACTCGACGACACCCGCATGCGTCGGGCTGGCCTCGACTACCGCGAGTTTGCCGAAATGACCGTGCACGAAAACCTTCCGGCCTGCCTTGCGAGTCTGGGTAATCCAAAGGTCTGGGCCTTGAGCACGCGCGGGACCCGCCTCTACAGCGACGCCACCTTCAGCGCCGATGACGCCTTGCTGTTCGGCCCTGAAACGCGCGGCCTGCCGCAGGGTGTGCTCGATGAGCTGGGCCCCGAGCGGGTGCTGCGGCTGCCGATGCAGCCGGTCTCCCGCTCAATGAACATGGCGAACGCCGTGGCCGTTGTTCTCTTTGAAGCCTGGCGGCAGCTCGGCTTCGCTGGCGGTCAGTGAGTGGTGGGCGCTTCGCCCTCGCCCTGAGCACCCTGGGCCTGACGCATGGCTTCTTCGTAAGCCATCTCGAAATTAATCGGCACCAGGTGGAGCGGTGGAAAGCCACCGCGCACAACGAGGGAGTCCACAACCTCGCGAACATAGGGGAACAGCGTGTTCGGGCAGAAGGTGCCGAGGGTGCGGTGCACGACGGCGTCCGGAAGCCCTTCCATACGAAACAAACCCGCGTACTGCACTTCGGCGATGAAGCCCGTTTTCTCGCCGAGTTTGGCCGTCACCGTGACGGTGATCACCACCTCGAAGAAACCAGGCACCACCTGCTCAGAGCGGGTGTTGATCTGCAGGTCGATCTCCGGCTTCCACTCATTCTGAAAGACACTGGGCGTGTTTGGAGATTCGAAGGAAGCGTCCTTCAGGTACATGCGCTCGAGGCGCACCTGCCCCTGATTGTTCTGGCCGGTTTCAGCCGCGGGCTGCGCCCCTTCGTCGCTCATGATTTCACCACCGGCAGGCTCTGATTCCGCCACTCGGCGATCCCGCCGGTGAGGCGGCTCACCTGCTCAAAGCCGTTCTTGCGCAGCGTCGTGCCCGCGGCACCGGCGTGCTGACCCATGCGGCAGGCGATCACCACCGGCCGCTCCTTGTAGTCTTTTAACTCCGAGAGCCGCGACTCAAGGGAGGCGTAGGGAATATTCAGGGCATCAACAATGTGCCCCGCGTCGTACTCTTTCTTGTCCCGGACATCGAGGACGACGGCGTTCTCGCGGTTCACCATATCCACAAGCTGCTGCGCAGAAACGGACCTGCCGCCGCGCTGGGTCTCATTGCGGACAAAGAGCGCCAGCAGCAGCACGAAGGTACCGACGAGGAAGGGATGGTTACCGATGAAATCGAAAAGCTGATCCATAGGAGGAATAGGCGGCGTAGGCGAAAAAAGACGCGCGATTATACACATCTTGGGTGATGGATCCGGTGTCCGGCGCTTACAAAACCAGCCCTCTGAGACTGGCGGGAAACAGGCGGCTTTCTGCTAAAATGCGCCTCCCGCAGGACCACCCCGAGCACGCCCTTGAAGACCCCTACGGCCCTTATCGTTCTCGACGGCTTCGGCTACAGCGAAGCCACCGATGGCAACGCCATTGCCGCCGCCACCACACCGAACTGGGACCGCTACTGGGCCGAAGCGCCGCACACTCTGATCTCCGGTTCCGGCACAGACGTCGGCCTGCCGGACGGGCAGATGGGCAATTCCGAGGTAGGTCACATGAATCTCGGTGCCGGCCGGGTGGTCTATCAGGACCTGACCCGCATCAACCGCGCCATCGAGCAGGGCGAATTCACCCGCAACCGGGCCATAAACAAATGCTTTGATCGCGTCGAAAAGTCCGGCGGCACGCTGCACGTCATGGGCCTGCTGTCTCCCGGCGGCGTGCACAGCCACGAAGCCCAGATTTTCTCGCTCCTGGAAATCGCCAAAGATCGAGGCCTAAAGCGGGTCATGCTGCACGCCTTCCTGGACGGCCGCGATACGCCGCCGAGGTCTGCGCAGGCGTCTCTCGAAAAAGCGGATGCGCTGCTCGCTGAGCTCGGCATCGGCCATGTGGCATCGGTTTGCGGCCGCTATTTCGCCATGGATCGGGACCGCCGCTGGGACCGGGTAACCCGGGCCTACAATCTGCTGATCCGCGGCGAGGCACCTTTTCATGCGGCAAGCGCCGCGGACGCCCTCGCGCAAGCCTACGATCGCGACGAGAACGACGAGTTCGTGCAGCCCACGGCCATTCATGCGGAAGATGAGCTGCCGGTGCGCATGGATGATGGCGATGCCGTCATTTTTATGAACTTCCGCGCCGATCGCGCCCGACAGCTGACCCGGGCCATTACCGATGAGGCTTTCGACGAGTTCGAGCGCCGGACGGTCGTTAAGCTTGCTGACTTTGTCATGCTCACCCGCTACGCGGACGACATCAAAACATCCTGCGCCTTCGAGCCGCCCGTGCTCGGCAACACCCTCGGCGAATACCTGGCCAGCACCGGGCGCACACAGCTGCGCATTGCGGAAACCGAAAAGTACGCCCACGTGACTTTCTTCTTCTCCGGCGGCAGAGAAGAGCCCTTCCAGGGTGAAAAACGACTGCTCATTCCCTCACCGAAAGTGGCCACCTACGACCTCGAGCCGGAGATGAGTGCTGCCAAGGTGACCGATGAGTTAGTGGCGGCCATCGAAGGCGGCGAACACGACGTCATCATCTGCAACTTTGCCAACGGAGATATGGTTGGGCACACGGGCGTTTTTGATGCGGCCGTGATTGCCGTGGAAACCCTCGATAAGTGCCTCGGCCGCCTCGAGGAAGCGCTGGCGAAGGCCGGCGGGCAGATGCTGATCACCGCCGACCACGGCAACGTCGAGCAGATGCTAGATCACATTAACGAGCAGGCCCACACGGCGCATACGAGCGAACCGGTCCCGCTCGTCTATGTCGGTCCCAAGGATGTTGTGCTGGCGCCGAAGGGTACGCTGGCTGACGTAGCACCTACGCTGCTTTCGCTCATGCATCTGGACATCCCCGCTGAGATGACCGGAAAATCGCTCGCGACCATCGAAGCCTTAGAGAGCGCTTGAACCCAAACCGAGCCCGCCCCCGGCAAAAAATCTTTGCCGCCCTGATCCTGGGCGGCCTGCTCTCCCTCCCCGCTACAAACGCCACGGCCGCCGCCAACGAGGATCCAGCAGAGACCGAGAAGGCCCTGAATACCGTGGTAGAGCGGCTGAATGCGCTGGATCGGTGGATTACTGACGCCGGTAAACAGCGCGTGCGCTGGGAACGGGACATTCAGGAAAAAGACAAAGAGGTCGCCGAGGTTGCCCGCCGGGTGGAGTCAGCAAACGACTCGCTCAGGACCGTCCGCGATGAACTCGCGCGCCTTGAGGCAGAGCAGGAAAGCCTGGAGACCAGCCGGCGCGAGCAGGCCGCCAAAATCGGCGAGCACCTGGCCGCCAGCTATCGCATGTCGGGGCAGGATTTCCTGAAGCTGCTCCTGAATCAGGAGTCGCCAGACACCTTCGAGCGCATCGCCCGCTACCACCGCTATTTCACCGACGCCCGCCTCGAAGCCGTGAGCCGCTATCGGGCCACCCTCGATGACCTCGCTGACAATCGTTTTCAACTGGAAACGCGACAGGAGGAAGCGGAGGCCCGGCGGGAAACGCTGCGGGAGGAGGAGCAGGCCCTGGTTCGCGAGCGCGAGTCGCGGCGCACGCTCCTGGCCGAGTTAAACGAGGAGCTCGAAGACAAAACCAGCGAACGCGAACGGCTCACCGCCGACCGGGAACGACTGGAGCAACTCCTGGCGGAGCTTCGGCGCCGCGCCACAGACCTCGACGGGTCGGGTTTTGTTGCCCGCAAAGGCAAGCTGCCCTGGCCTTTACAGGGGCGGGTAAAGAATGCCTTTGGCCAGTCCCGGGCCGAGGGCCGCCTGACCTGGCACGGCATGGTCATCGCCGCGGAAGAAGGCACCGCGGTCCAGGCCGTCTATCGCGGGCGCGTGGTATTCGCCAACTGGCTGCGCGGTTTTGGCCTGCTCACGATCATTGATCACGGCGGCGGCTTCATGACGCTCTACGGCCACGCCGACGTACTCCTGAAAACCGTCGGCGATTGGACAGAAGGCGGCGAAGTGGTCGCTCGCGCCGGAAAGAGCGGCGGGCAGCAATCGAGCGGTCTGTACTTTGAAGTACGTCAAAAAGGGGTCGCCAGGGATCCGATAGGATGGCTGCAAAGGCGCTGAGCCTCCCATACACTGGCACCTATGCAACTTCGCCCCATCACCCTTATCGGCATCGTTATGTCCATGGTTACCGGGATTGCCCTCGGCATCACCGGCTATCACTCATGGCTCGACTACCGGGGTGAGAGTGCCGAATCCCAGACCTTTGAAGAGGTCCTGAACCAGGTGCACGAGAGCTACGTCGACGAAGTCGACCGACGCGAACTGGTCTCAAGCGCCCTGCGCGGCATGCTGGACGACCTGGACGACCACTCGAACTATCTCGACACGAGGGACTACGAAGACCTGCAGGATGAAACCAACGGCCGCTTCGGTGGGGTCGGGGTGGAGCTCGGTCTCGTCGATGATTTCTTTACGGTCATCGCACCGCTGGACGACACGCCGGCAAGTCGCGCAGGACTTGCTTCCGGCGATCGCATTATTGCTCTGAACGAGGAGCCTCTGCGCGGCCGCAAACTCATGGAAGTGGTGGACATGCTGCGCGGCGAACCGGGTTCCGATGTGAACGTGTCCGTGCTGCGCCCGGAAGCTGAGACAAGCTTCGACGTCACCCTGACCCGCGCCGAGATCCGTATTGCCAGCGTTCGCAGTCGCATGATTGAACCCGGCTACGGCTACGTCCGCATCTCCCAGTTCCAAGCAAGTACCGCAGAAGAGTTCCGCGATGCCCTCGACGACCTGATCGACGAAGACGAGGAACCTCTGGCGGGCCTGATCCTCGACCTCAGGAATAACCCCGGCGGCGTGCTCCAGGCCTCCGTTTCTGTTGCCGATGCCTTTCTCACGGACGGGCTCATCGTTTATACGGAAGGCCGACTCCCATCGAGCCATCTGAAGTACCGGGCTTCGGGCCGCGACGCTCTCGAAGGAGCACCGGTGGTTGTGCTGATTAACTCGGGGTCTGCATCCGCCGCGGAGATTGTTGCCGGCGCCCTGCAGGATCACGACCGCGCCGAGCTCCTCGGTGCCACCAGCTACGGCAAAGGGTCCGTGCAATCGGTGATGCCTTTGTCCGGCGATCGGGCCTTGAAGCTCACCACCGCCTACTACTACACGCCGAAGGGCCGCACGATTCACCGCCAGGGTATCGAGCCGGATGTAAGCTACGAGCCTGCCGACGACGATGCGCTCATGAACGAAGCGCTGGCTATTCTGAAGACCGGCGCCCCGAGCGAAGGGCTCCACGCGCGCCTCTGAAAGTAAGCCTTTGATCCGGCGCTTACGACACTGAACCTCTGAGACCGGGCCTCCGATACCCAGCCTCTGACGCAGCGAACGCTGGCAATCTGCCAACCTCGACCCTATGCTGTCCGTCCTAACAACGCACGGATGCGGCCACCTTGCCTCACCCTGGTTCCGTTAGGTTCAAACAGCTCCTCCCGCTCCGACACCGTTTCGGCAACACTCTCGCCCCCCTGCTATTTCTCGCGCTGTTCCTGACAACGCCCGTTCAAGCCGATGCCGACGGCAAGGCCGTGAAAGCCAAGGCACCAAAACTTGCGATCGTGATCGACGATGTGGGCTACAACCTGCACCGGGCTGAAGAAATCATGGCCCTGCCTGTTGAACTCACCCTCGGCATGCTGCCCTACGCACCCTTTGCACAACAGATTGCCGAACGGGCTGCCGTGCACGGCCGGGAGATCATCCTGCATCAGCCCATGGAAGCGGTGGCGGAGCGCAAGCAGGAACCGGGCACGCTGAAACTCGCCATGAGTGCCGAGCGCTTCGACGCCCAGTTCACCGACGCGCTGGCGCAGCTGCCGAACGTAACGGGGGTGAACAACCACACCGGCAGCCTGCTCACCGCCCATCGCGTGCCCATGGAGTGGCTTATGGCCGGCATCGCCCGTCGCGGGCTCTACTTCCTAGACAGTCGCACCACGCCGCACTCTGTGGCGGAGCGGACCGCTCGGGCTCATGCAGTGCCGACGATCCGCCGGGATGTATTTCTTGATCATGTGCGCTCGCCGGCACACATCGAAGCCGCCTTTGAGCGGGGCCTCGCTATCGCCCGACGGCGCGGTCATGCGGTGGTGATCGCTCACCCTTATCCGATGACGGTGCGGTTTCTGGAGGAGCGTCTGTCTGCTCTTCCGGAAGACGTACGGCTATCGACCTTGAGTGCGCTGGTGGAGGAGGAGCCGGTTCGGCTCAGGGCGCCGGCTGATCGAAAAGCGCTTGTCCTGCTTGGAAATCAAGGCTCCCCGAATATATCGCTCGGCCAGTGATGGCGCCGAGGAGTGTTCCGGAGGACGCCCGAAAGGCGTGCTTTAAGGCGTCGATATCCTCGAGGTTGGTCACGCCGCCTGAGGCAATCACCGGTACCGGTGTTGCTTCCGCAAGGCGCACGGTCGCTTCCACGTTCACTCCCGTGAGCATCCCATCCCTGGCAATGTCGGTGTAGACAATGGCCGCGAGCGGCAACGCCGCGGCCTGCTTCGCGAAGGCCACCGCTTCGAGCTTGGAAGTTTCATCCCAACCCTCCGTCGCCAGCAGACCATCGCGCGCATCAAGTCCAAGGATGAGTTTCTCAGGAAAGGCCTTGGCGGCTTCCTCGAGAAAGGCCGGTTCTTCAACGGCTCGGGTGCCGATAATGGCCTGGCTGATACCGGCCTCGAGATAACCGGCAATGGTTTCCGTGTCGCGAATGCCGCCACCCACCTGCACGGGCACGTCGCCCATGGCACTGGTAATCGCCTCGATCACGGCCCGGTTTCGCGGCTCACCGGCGAAAGCCCCGTCAAGGTCCACCAGGTGCAGGCGCCGGCAGCCGGCAGCCGCCCAGTGTCGAGCCATGGCCACGGGATCGTCAGAGAAAACGGTGACATCTTCCATGCGGCCCTGCTTGAGCCGCACGCACTTGCCATCTTTCAGATCGATGGCCGGGATAAGTAGCACGGCCTAAAGGCTGCCTTTTGTGGAGGGAATCTGCCCCGCCATGCGCGGATCGGGTGTCAGCGCGGCGCGCAGTGCCCGGCCGAAGGCCTTAAAGATGGTTTCGGCCTGATGGTGCGCGTTGTCTCCGCGGAGGTTATCGATGTGCAGGGTGAGCTGCGCGTGGTTAACGAAGCCCTGGAAAAACTCCCGCAGGAGATCCACATCGAAATCACCAATGCGACCGCGCGTATAGTCCACGCCATAGGTGAGACCGGGCCGGCCAGAGAAGTCGACCACTACCCGCGACAGCGCTTCGTCCAGCGGCACATAAGCGTGGCCGTAGCGGTTGATGCCCTGCTTGTCGCCCACAGCCTTTGCGATGGCCTGCCCGAGCACGATGCCCACGTCCTCAACGGTATGGTGCGCATCCACCTCGAGGTCACCCTTTGCATTGATGTCGAGATCGATGAGACCGTGCCGCGCGATCTGCGTGAGCATGTGTTCAAAAAACGGCAGACCGGTGGCGAGTACCGCCTTACCCGTGCCATCCAGATTCACAGCGATGGTGATCTGCGTTTCCTGCGTGTCGCGCTCGACGGTCGCCGTGCGCTGGGCTTCCTTAGTCATAACTTCTCGAAAAGCGGGGCCGGGCCCTAGAAAAAACCGGCGCAGTATACTCCGATTAAGCTGGACCGGCGGGATGAGCCGCACGGTCTAAGGGCTCTCAAAAGGGTCGATAGCGGCATGAGCCGCGCCAGGCTCTAAAGCCGGTCCATGAGGCTTCCGTAGGGGAGAAAGCGATTTTCTGTGTTGCTCTTGATCCAGGCCGTAAGATCGTCTGGGTAGGCGCCGCGCTTTTTCAGCTCTGCTGCGAGCGGTATTACCGGCGACTTCGCCCCCGACTCCCAGCCGGGCAGGATCTCTGCAAGGGTGTAGAGGCGGATGAGCGCAACGAGGGCGTCCACGTCGATCTCAGCCGCCGCCGCCCGCCAGTCGATCTGACCATCGTGCCGCGCCACGGCTGCCAGCGCGGTGATTCGCTCCCGGCTCAGCCCGAAACCGTCGACATCCAGCGATGTTGCCGCAGCGATAAGCTCCTCGAGCACGGCGGCGTCGAGACGTAGTTTAAGTGCACCAGGATCAAAAGGTTCGACGCTCAAGAAAACGCTCCGACATTACAAGCTTATACATTAGCTTCATCTTCCTGTGGTGCAATGCGCAATAACGGCGATGCAGGGGAAGCATCGTTCAGCTCCGGCAACGACGCCGGACGCGCTAAGGGATAGCAGTACCAGGGCACCACTCGATGAACACTGACCGCATCTACCAGGGTGAAGACGAACACTGGTATTTCAACGTTCGTGGCAATCTACCGAAAGGTCCGTTCGCAAGCTATGGCGACGCGGAAACGGCCCTTGAAAAGCATGTGCGCCAGTGCCGCGCCCCGCTCGCAGCACCCAATTTCGCGAAAGCGCTGAACGCCGAATCCTGGGCCCGCGCCTTTAAGGCCATCAAGGTGGGTCGTCACCGGGTGTCTACACCGCGCCACTCCTGATTCCGGGCCATTCAGCAGACCGACAGCTACTTAGCTCTATAATCCGCCCCGTCTGACCCCAGTTCGAGGCGCTCCCTTACCCACGTGACCTGCTGAGTGACGCGTGTCTCTCGGCTGTCGGCAGCTGATCAAGGTGAACGAGCCGGAGCTGGTGCTGTTTGTGGGCGAGGCGCTGGTGGGAA
>JBCDDI010000088.1:0-9856 GCA_039180365.1 Pseudomonadota bacterium | reverse complement strand
TAGATGGCGCCCTGCTGCGCCCACCAGAAACCCAGCTTGAAGCCGAAGAAGGGGATGGCGTTCAGTGGTTCAACGAGCAGAATCCCGAAACCGAAGGAAACAACGAACCAGATGGTCATGAGCACAGCGCCGAGTTTCAGATTCGCACGCCAGTAGGCCTCGTTGCCGGTACTCGGCTTACCCTTACCGTTGCCATCCTTGTTTTGCGCGTCGTGCTGCGCTGAATCGTTCTGCTCGCTGGCAGCCGGGCTGCCGTCGTCACTCGTCGCCACGCGTGGTCGCGCCTCCTTCCCCTCTCCGAAAGAGCAATATACATTGTGGTCGCGGAAGAATCAGGGGCGGAACCTATGACCATCGTCATTGATCATCTCATGTGGGGTGCACCCAGCCTTGAAGCAGGTATCGCCGAAGCGGCCAGCCTGTTCGGCACGGCGCCAGCCCCCGGCGGTGTCCATCCCGGCTTAGGCACCTGTAACGCGCTCCTGAGCCTTGGGGAGTCCGTCTACCTGGAAGTTATTGCGCCTGATCCCGAGCAGGATCTCAGTGGTAACTTCGGCGGCAGACTCGCACAGCTTTCGGCCCCGAGTCTTATCACCTGGGCTGCCGGTGCCCCCGGTCTAGCGGACGTTGCTGAACGCGCCGCTGGCCTGGAACTCGTGGCACGGGGCCCGGTGCCCACGGAGCGCTCCGCCCCGGATGGCTCGCTGCTTGCCTGGGAACTGTTGTTTCTTGGCGGGCATGCCTACGGCAGCCTCGTGCCGTTCTTTATCGACTGGCTCCAAACCCCGCATCCGGCGACGACGAATCCCGCGGGCGGCCGCTTCAGGCAACTCGAGATCACCGCCACCGATGCAGCCGGTCTCAATGCCATTTTCGCTGGGCTCGGCATGGCGCAGCGCGCGGAGCAGGGCGACTTATCGGCTCTCGCAGCCGTCATTGAAACCGAATCGGGGGTCGTGCGCCTGGAATCGACGCCGGAGGCGGCAGCGCTTTCTCTCTAGTGATGATCCAGACCCTCTCTCCTGCGCTGCTCGCCCTGCTGCTCGCGGCTCTTCTCGCCGCTGGACAAGCCGTGGGCGCAGAAAATGTCGATCCTGCCCCCACGCAGCACGGTGACCCGCGCTCTCATGAGAATGCCTATGTGCACGCATTGGTCCGCCATCGAGATAACGTCGACTTCATCTTCCGAGATCGCATTCTCTCGCCGCTTACGGAAGCCGATCGGCTCACCTTCACCGGTCTGAACTACTTCCCACCGGCGCCGGCCTACGCCCGCCCGGCGACCTTTCACCCCGCCGCCGACCGATCCACCTTTGCCATGCCTACCTTCGATCGTCGTACGCTCACCTATCGCCATTACGGCACCTTCCACCTGGAACTCGGTGGTGAGCGCGTGCGTCTGAAGGCTTTTGAACGCACGGACGGTGAGCGTGCGGTGCTGCTGGTTCCATTCCGGGATCCAACCAATCGCAGCGAAACCTATGCCGGTGGTCGCTATCTGGAGATCGGGCTGCCGCTTCCGGAGCGGCTCGAAGTCGATTTTAAACGGGCGGCGAATCCGCTCTGCGCCTACGATCCGAGTTATGCCTGCCCCATTCCGCCGCCGGAGAACACCCTCCAGCAGCCGATCCGCGCCGGTGAGCTTCGCTATCGCTGACGGGAGCCGGCGCGTTGAGGCGATCTGGCTGGCCCAGTCCTTCTTCGACGACTTCATTCTGGTTTACCCCGTTTACGCGATCCTCATGCTCGAGCGCGGCGCCTCGGAATTCGAGCTGTCGATTCTGTTTGTGATCTGGTCCGCCTCGGCCGTGCTCTTCGAAATTCCGTCCGGGGTATTGGCAGATCGCCTGGACCGGCGTCGCTACGTCTTTACCGGCTCTCTGATTCGCGCCCTGGGCTTTCTTACCTGGTGGCTCTGGCCGGTGCTGCCGGGCTTTGCTGTCGGTTTTGTACTCTGGAGCCTGGGTAGCGCCATCCATAGCGGCACCTTGCAGGCGCTGCTGCACGACCTCCTCGCCGAACAGAGGCGTGGCGACGCTTTTGCGCGCATCTACGGCCGGGGCAAGGCCGCGCAGAGTCTGGGCGTGCTGTTGGCGATGGCGATCGGTGGTTTTGTTGCCGAAACCGGCTATACCCTTGTGCTGCTGCTTTCCGCAGCGGCGCCAATCGTGGCCGGGGGTCTGGTGTTGGGCCTCCTCGAAGAGCCACCGCGCACCTTCGTCAAGACGACCGACGACGGTACCCGCGAACGCCCGCTTGCCCTTGCCCTGCGGGCGCTCCTCTCGAACGGACGCCTGCGGCTGATTGCAATGATGTTCGTGCTGTTCATGGGCTTGTCTGGTGTGATGGACGAATATCTCGGGCCGCTGCTCGCCGAGCCGGGGACGCTGAGTCTGGGCGTGATCGGAGTGCTCTATGGGGTCATTCTCGGCAGTCGTGCTCTGGGTACGCTCGCCGCGCATCGTCTCCGGCGCCTGTCTTTGAGCCGCATCGGCCTCATCAGCGCCGCAGCGCACGCAGTCCTCCTGGTCGGTCTCCTGGCTGGTGTCAGTGCGAGTAATCCGACGCTGGTTCTTGCCCTCTGTGCCTACTTCGCACTCCAGGGCGTCGTAGAGGTATTACTTGAAACCCACCAGCAGGCCGCCATCGACGTCAGCGCCCGAGCTACCGTCACGTCCGTGGCCGGGGCGGGCCTCGAGGTCTGGGCCGTGGTGCTGTTTGTCAGCATCGGCGTGCTTGCGGAAAACGCCGGTTGGACGGCCGCCCTCGGCACGGTAGCGGTTGTCGCTGTGCTGCTATCTGCTTTTCTTGCGCTGCTCGCTCGGCGCTGATCTCAGAGGGCTCTGCGTAACCGCTCGTGGATGGCACCCAGAGTATCGATGATGGCGTCCACGCTGCGGGCCCCGGACTGAAAGATGGCCGTTGCGTTCAGCGCGCCCCACTGAAAACCCATCTCCCGCACCGCCACGGCCCGGGCTTCCACATGATCCAGGTTTTTGTAGAAGTTTTTCCCGACCTCATCCCGCGGGGGTACGTCGAGCATCTGCTGGAGACCAATCTCTGCGGGATCACGGTCCGCCGCCTCAGCGAAGGCCCTGATACGCTCGAGAGCGCGTCCGGCAGCGGCGGCGTCGGTGAACGCGGTGGCCAGCCAGCCGTCACCTTTTTCCGCAACGCGGCGCAGGGCACGTTTCGAGTTGCCGCCGATCCAGATCGGCAGACCAGCGCCCTGGGGTGGCTTCGGTTCCATGGCCATGGCAGTGGTTGAGTAATGGGTGCCTTTGAAATCAACCTGCCGCTCTCCCCAGTAGCTGCGGATCAGATCGATGGCCTCGTCCATCCGCGCGCCCCGGTTCTCGAAAGGCTCTTCGAGCGCATCGTATTCTGAAGCCTGCCAGCCAACGCCGACGCCAAGACGCACGCGCCCTGCCGAGAGCGTATCCAGGGTGCTGATCTGCTTGGCGACGAGTACCGGTTGCCGCTGCGGCAACACGAGCACCTCCGTGCCGAGACCGATCCGCTCTGTGACTGCCGCCGCATAGGCGAGCACCATCAGCGCCTCCATGATCGGCATCTCCGGTGGATACATGGGGGCAGGACGGTTGTCCGTGGGGAAACCCATGACCACGTGATCGAACATGTCGAGCTGGTCGTAGCCGATGTCTTCGATGGCCTTTGCCAGGCGGCTGACGCCCTCGGGACCTTCCCGGTAGGCAACGCTCGGAAATTCAACGCTGAGCTTCATGTCTGTTTTCCCCCTAGGCAGATCGTTGCGGGCACCTTAGCATCCCCGGCTGTCCTCGGTGACAGCGGGGGCGGCAAGCAGCGACTTGCCGGAAGCGAAAACCAAAAGCTAAAAAGCGAAAACAGTGCCAGAGACGAAAGCAGAAACGGAGAAGCCGTCGGGATCAATGCCCGTGCAGCCCATACGCCCGGCCGCCACGGTGATCATCGCTCGAGCCGCCGAGGCCCAGCCGGGCTTTGAGATCTTCATGCTCCGGCGTACCAGCCGCGCCGCCTTTGCCGGCGGTATGTACGTCTTTCCTGGCGGTCGAGTGGACGGCGACGATCATCTGCATAAGTACGATGCCGTGCGCACGGGGCCTTCGACGGAGCAAGCGCCACAACAGCAGGCCCTCGGCGACGAGTGGCGCGGCTACTGGATCGCTGGAATCCGCGAGACCTTTGAAGAGGCCGGGCTGCTGCTCGCATATACGCAGAACGGCGAGCTGCTCGCATACGATGACAGCGCCCGCGCTCGCTACGACGGCTACCGGAAGCCCCTCCACGGTGGTGAACTGAGCCTGCTCGACATCTGCGAGCGCGAAGGACTCAGCCTGGCCGTCGATCACATTCACTTCGTGAATCGTTTTGTTACGCCTCTGGGTCGACCGCGCCGCTTTGATACCCGGTTCTTTCTTGCGGAGGCGCCGCCGGGTCAGACCGGTGCCCACGACGACGCAGAAACCGTGGACAGCCTCTGGATTTCGCCCGCCGATGCGCTGGCGCAGAACGATGCCGGAGCCTTTGACCTCATGCGGGTTACCCGTATCCAGCTTGAAACCCTGGCGGAGCAGCCGACGCATCAGGCGCTCCTTGCCTGGGCGCGCGAGGCCCGGGATTTCCCAATCTACCGGCCGGCCCTGCCTCGGAACTGAAGGTCAGGACCCTCTACCGCCGATGCCAGCACGGTGGCCCCCCGGAGAGGGAAGTGCATAATGTCGTCCTCATTCCGGCGGCATTGCCTGGGGCCAGACAGCCTCCGGCGGGCCGACCCTTCAAGCTTCAGGGGAAATACCATGTCCGATATCGAAAATGCCTATGAAACTCTGACCGCGCGCATCGGTGAGAGCGGGACGCCGACCGAGTGGTTTGAGATCACCCAGGATCGGGTCAACGACTTCGCGGACGTGACCATGGACCACCAGTGGATTCACATCGACCCGGAGCGCGCCAAAGCCGGCCCCTTCGGTGCGCCGATTGCCCACGGCCAGCTGACGCTGTCCATCATGAGTTTTCTGCCGAAACCCGACGCGGCGGAGAGCCTGCCGCAGCTGCCTGGTCAGAAACTGACCATTAACTACGGCTTCGACAAAATCCGTTTTCCCGCACCGGTACCGGTGGGCGCGAAGATCCGTACCACCAGCACCCTTAAGCGCGTTGAAATTAAGGGCACCATGATCGAAACCATGAACGAAGTGGTTGTTGAGATAGAAGGGTCAGAAAAGCCCTGCGTGGTTGCCGAAAGCCTGGCGCGCCTGGTCTTCTGATATGAGCTGGCCCCGCTGATGGACATCCGGCCCTATGATCCAAAGCGCGATCTCCGCGCGGTCGAGCGGATCTGGTACGAATGCGGCTGGGTCAGCAGTCCTGAGGAAGCCAGCTACATAAAGGATTTCCTCGGCACCGGGCGCTGCATCGTTGGCTGTCTGAACGACACCGCGGAGTGCCAGGTGCATACGGTACCGGGCACGATCCGCTATCTGGACGACACGCTGTCGCTCTCCGCGGTGACGGCGGTGACTACCTCCCGAATTGCCCGCAAGCAGGGTTTCGCCCGGGTCATGACCGCGCAACAGCTCGCCGCGGCCGCCGCCGATGGCGCTCAGGTTGCTGCCCTCGGCATGTTCGAGCAGGGTTTTTATGATCAGGTAGGCTTCGGTACCGGATCCTATGAGAATCGACTCCGCTTCGATCCGGCCACGCTTCTGGTCGACGTTCCCTTCCGGGTGCCCAGCCGATTGCATACCGACGACTGGCCCGCCGTGCACCGGGCGATGACTCATCGCCTGTCGCACCACGGGGCCGTTAACCTCGAACCGCCCGAGCTCATGAAGGCGGAGCTGGCCTGGACCGAAAACCACTTCGGGCTCGGCTACTACGAAGGCGAGGCGCTCACACACTTCATCTGGGGCGAAGCCAAGGACGAGCACGGGCCCTACGAAATCACCGCTATGGCCTATCGGAGTGTTGCTGAGCTGCTGGAACTGCTGGCCCTGATCCGTTCGCTGGGCGATCAGGTGAACACCTTTGTTATGCAGGAGCCGCCGCACGTGCAGCTGCAGACGCTCCTCAAACAGCCTTTTCGAACCCGACGCAACACAAGCAACTCGGCCTTCGAGAATACGCAGCGTGCCGTCGCCTGGTGGCAGGTGCGACTGCTCGATCTGCCTGCCTGTTTGCCGCACCGTTCCTTTTCCGGCGAAGCCTTCGAGTTCAATCTCGAGCTCGAGGATCCGGCGGCATCGTTCCTTGCGGATACCAACTGGCAGGGCGCCGGCGGCGAGTTCACGGTCCGTATCGGCAGTGAATCGAGTGCCCGACCCGGCTTGAGCGCCCGTCTGCCTTTGCTCAAGGCCAGCGTCAACAGTTTCAGCCGCCTGTTCTTCGGCATTGCCTCGGCCACGCAGCTTGGCGCCGGCGCTGATTTCCTCGCAGATCCGGCGCTTACTCGCCGTCTTGATGACGCTTTCTGCCTGCCACGGATGCAGACCTCTTGGGACTTCTAGGAGAACGCCTCACCATCGACTCCATCCCGGTGGAGGTGCGGCGGTCCAGTCGTCGCAAGACGCGCATCGGCCTCGCTTTCGACCCGGCGGGTCTTGTGATTCTGGAAGCACCAGAGTCGGCAACGGTTGATGAGCTGCAGGCTGTGGTGAAAGAACACGGCCGCTGGCTGCGGCATCGGCTTGCGACAGTCCAGGACGACGCCGTGTGTGTCGCAACGCCAAGCTACGCAAACGGTGAGCTGCTGCAGTATCTCGGTGAAGCCTATGAGCTTGTTGTGGACGCCGGACCCCGGCGTATCTCCCGCAAGGAGAAGGCTGCGCAGATGAGGCTCTTCCAGGACGTGCGTGGCGTAGTCGGGCGCATAACCGTGCGTCTGCCTGATACCAGTCCAGAAAGCGTGAAGCGGGCCCTCGACCGCTGGTACCGTCGCGAAGCGGAGATCTGTTTTGCGGAAAGCCTCGACCGCTTCTCCGACCTGCCCTGGATGGGCGACTGGTGTGGGGAGTGGCGCGTGCGCTTTATGAAGAGTCAGTGGGGAAGCTGTTCGAGCTCCGGGCGGATTGTCCTCAACACCCATCTGGTCAAGGCGCCAGCTCGACTCATTGACTACGTCGTGTTCCACGAGCTCTGTCATCTTGTGCATCACGATCACAGTCATCGCTTCTACGGCCTCATGCGCGAGCATATGCCCGACTGGGAGGTACGCCGTCAGGAGCTTGATGCCTATCTTCCGCTGCTGC
The DNA here is from genome assembly GCA_039180365.1 of Pseudomonadota bacterium. Lineage (GTDB taxonomy): Bacteria > Pseudomonadota > Gammaproteobacteria > Pseudomonadales > Azotimanducaceae > SZUA-309. The sequence continues at coordinate 2,606 of JBCDDI010000088.1, read as the reverse complement.
TGCACGAATGACCGAGGCTCGCGCGATCACCCTCAAGGATCTCGGCTGGACGCCAGCTTTCCAGCAGCAGCTCAGCCTTGAGGAGCACGAGTCGAGAGTGCCGGCCCGCGTCTTTGAGGTGCAACGCTCGGGGCTGACCCTGCAAAGCGACACCGGGGAACACCATGCGCCGCTTGGCGGGCGCTGGTTCCAAGGCGCCCCGGAAGATCGGCCTACCGTTGGAGACTGGGTGCTCCTTGATCCGCAGAGCGGGCAGATCGAACGGCTCTTGGAGCGAAAGTCGCTCCTGAAACGCATGAGCGTGCACAAGGCCGGCGAGGTCCAACTTATCGCGGCGAATGTGGACACGCTCTTTCTCGTCAGCTCATGCAACGAGGAATTCAACCTGTCGCGCATGGAGCGTTACCTGGCGCTGGCTCTGGAAGCAGGCGTGCAGCCGGTGATTGTGCTGACCAAAGCCGATCTCACCGAAGCTTCGGAAAGCTATCGGGAGCAGGCAGCAAGTCTCGGCCGGGAGCTCATCATCGAGCTCGTTAACGCCCTCGAAGCCGAGGAACTCAGCGGGCTTCGAGCCTGGTGTGAGGTGGGTCAGACGATCGCGCTGCTGGGCTCTTCCGGCGTGGGTAAATCGACGCTCATCAACAGCCTCGCCGGGCGCGATCTTCAGGCGACGGGCAGCATTCGTGACGACGACGGTAAAGGCCGCCACACGACCACGCACCGTTCTCTGCATCTCCTGCCCGATGGGGGACTTCTCGTGGACAGCCCCGGCATGCGTGAGCTGGGCATTACGCAGGTAGAAGAAGGCCTCAGTTCGGCCTTCGAAGACGTTGAAAGTCTGGCGCTGCAGTGCCGATTTAACGACTGCGCGCATGAGTCGGAACCGGGCTGCGCCGTACAGGCGGCGATTGCCGCCGGCGAATTGGATGCGCGTCGACTCGACAGTTATCGTAAGCTCCGCCGGGAAGAGATTTACAATACGGAAACGGTGGCGGAGCGTCACGAACGGGTGCGCCAGTTTGCCAAGATGGTCAGGCATCATCAGAGCCAGGCGCGCGGCAAACGCGACTGAGCCAGCCTCCGTTAGTGCTGTCGAAGCGGCGCCCGAGCAACTTAAGGGGTATCTGTGACCAATCTGACCGCGCCGGGCGTTGTCCGGCAGCCGGTGTCCGTGACGCGGAAGATGTCTGCGTCTTTACCGCGACTCCGGAGCATCGCCCAGGAGAAAGGGCTCAAGATCCACCATCTGGGAGCCGGCTATCCGCACCCGGAAGTCACGGATCCGCGCGGCTTTATCACTCATGAGGCCGCGTACCTCGCGCATCTGACGGAGCTCGAAGGACAGAACGATCCTGACGCGCTCCCCGAGCACCTGCGCGAATCTTTCTCTTACGGTGACACCCTGGGCCCCATCAGCACCCGTGAAGTTTTCGCCCGGGTTTATGGCAGTGACTGGGGCGTTGCCATGCGCCCGGACTGTCTCGTTCCCACGGTGGGTGCAACTGGCGGCATCAGCCTCATCTGTTCGCTGTTCGAACATGCCGGCAGTCCTATTGCCTACCTGACTGATGCGCCCACTTACGCCGGCTTTATGGCGCGAGCGACGCTCTGCCAGCACGCCAGCATCTACAGCGTGGAGATGGATGCAGAAGGGCCCCGACCCGATATCTTCGAAGCGCAGATTCATGCGGCTCGGGCCGCAGGCAAGCTGGTCCCTTTTTATTACACGGTGCCGGACGGTCATAACCCTGCGGGCTTTTCCTTTTCTGCTGAACGGCGCGAACAGATCCTCGAGATCGCGCGCCGCGAGGGCATCCTTATCGTTGAGGATGCGCCTTATCTCTACATCAACTTTGCGCAGGCCGAAGATCGGGCGAAGCCCTTTTTTACGCTGGACCCAAAGCAGACTGTGCATCTCTTTACCGGCTCGAAAATCGGTTTCCCGGGACCGCGGGTTGCTTACCTCTACTCGGAAGCCGAGCTCGCCATTGCCGATGGCGACACAGCGAGCCTCGCGGAACTGGCGCTTGTGCAGGCAAGTGCTGACATTCTGTTTCCGAATCCTGGTGCTATCCGCGGCTTCGAAGCCCTGCTGCATGAAGAAGACTTCACAGAGCGAAAGTCCTTATGGCCCGTGGCGGAGGAGAAGCTCACGGTCTATCGGGAAAACCGGCAGATTCTCCTCGACGCTTTTGAGGCGGAGCTGGGCGCGCACAGAGACTATTTCGACTGGACGGTTCCGCAGGCGGGCTTCTTTTCTGTGTTTACCTTCAAGCAGGGTAAGGCGGCTGGAGTGCGTACCGACGACGCCTTCATCGAGCAGATGGTGGCCAACTATGGCCTCGTTGTGATCCCCATGTACGACTTCTATCCCCCGGATGCCCGGGCCCGTAATCCCGACGCCGGCTACGATCAGCTGCGGATCTCTTTCTGCTTCAGCGAAAGCACCGGCGAGGAACGACGTCGGGATCTGAGCGAGGCGGTGGCCGCATTCTGCCGGGCGGTGAAGGACCTGGCCGGCCTCAGCTGAGCGCGCGTCGCCAGGGCTGTTACCTTCATTCAGGCGGATATGGACCAGAAAGCACCCACGCCCGCCTGAAGGAAGG
>JBCDDI010000087.1:0-9866 GCA_039180365.1 Pseudomonadota bacterium | reverse complement strand
CAAATTCCATGAGCCGCTTCAGATTCTTGATCTCCTGGGCCTGCATGTCTTCCTCCCGGCTATCTCCTCCCGGCAATCCCCTACATGCTACCCTGAGACTTGGTGATCTTGGAGAAGTCGGGCGAACACCGGCCGTGATCACAATACTCAGAGGAGGGGATATGCAGCAGACTTCAGCGATGGAAGTCGGCATCAGCGTAATGGACCTGCCGCAGATGCTTGGCTTCTATACGGAAGCGCTCGGCTGTCGGGAAGTTCGCCGCGCGGACATCCCTGCAGCGCTCAGTGCGCCACTGACCCTGGCTGCTGACGGCTATCTCTGCGTCTGGCTGCAGACGCCTGGCGGCGAGATCATCAAGCTCATGGCACCTCCGACAGCACCGCAAAAACTCGTGCAGCCTGAACGTCTCACCGAGCAGACCGGCATTGCTTATCTCACCTTTTACGTGGACGACATTGCCGCGGTGCTGGCCGCAGCAGAGGAGCGCGGGGCAACCCTGCGCTCGGAGCGCGCGCTTGTCACTGAGGGTGCCGGTGCGGTGAAGCTTGGCTTTCTTGAGGACCCGGAGGGTAACGTTGTGGAGCTGGTCGAGGCGCTGGCCGGCTGATCAGCTCAGTCGACCCAGCCCAATACGTTGCGCACAACGGACCATCGCGGCTCCGTCGACTCGGCTCCCCGACCACGAATCCAGTGGTCGAAGAGCGCATTGACGGTGCCGTCCTTCTGTTTGAGGAGCACCCACTGCTCCACATAGCGCGCCCAACGCTCGTCGTCCACGGGTACTGGATAACCCGCAGGCAGCTGAATTGTGTTTGGTTGCGGCACGATTACTGAGTATTCCGGGTAGATGAGCGTCCAGGCTGAGCCGCCTTCGGCCGAATAAACCACCGCATCAAGCTCAGGCCGCTCGCCCCGGAGAAAGGGTCGCGGGGAAGGGATCGCCTCGATGGTTGCGTTCGGCAGAAGCAGCGTTAGCCGTCTCTCAAAGGCAGGATCGAACTGCACAACGCCGAGTCTCAGTTCGCTGCGCCGTTGCAGGTTGATGAGATCCGCGAAGTCCCGCCTTGCATGATCGGGCACCAGGAAACCCAGGTTGAGATCAATGGGTGAACCTCCAAAGCGCCAGCGGCGCAGGCGATCCGGGGTCATAGCAAGGCCGGACATGACAATGTCGACGCGACCGTTGGCGAAGTAGTCATCGATGACATCCACCTCAAGACGAACCAGCTCGAGACCAACACCCAGATCAGTCGCCAGATCGTGAGCAAGTTCTATATCAAAACCGACAACTTCGCTGTTAGCGTTTGTGAAGGCGAAGGGCAGGGCGTCCGGCAGATAACCGACGCGCACGGTGCCGCGGTCGGCGATTCGCGCTAGTCGATCTACTTCGCCCTGAAAAACAGGCGGCGGATTTTCACGATACTGAGTGACCGGCACCGTTCGGTCCATCCAGCGCATCTCAATAAGCGCACGATCCCCGGTGTAGCTGTCTCCGTAGGCGTAGCCGAGGTAGCTCCGGATGGCGAGCAGGGACAACAACACGGCGGCGATGCCGATGGCAATGGCTGTGCCGAGGCGCTGCCAATCGACCCGGAAACTCCCCTGACGGATCGATAACACAAGGATGCCAAGGGCGAAGAGATGCATGCCGCCCAGGACCACGCGGATCCGATCGGTGTAAACCGTGGACACCGTAAAGAGATCGATGAGATCCGATGGCAGGCGCAGCAGGTCGAGCAGGAAGGGGATACCGATGATGGGTGCCACAAAGGCACTCAGGAGCGAGGCGCCCTGTAACACCAGCAGTTCGCCAAGATCGAGGCCGCGACCGATGTACCAGGCCGCAAAAGGGATGAACATCAGGATCACATAGGTGCCCAGGTTCGGAAAGGGATAGGCCAGCGGCAGCAGCACGCTGGCGTTCTGTTCCGTTTCTTCGTCGAGGCGGTCGTAGCGGGCGAAGAGACTCTTGAGGTTGTCGATGAGCTGCGGCATCAGGACGATGATCTTGCCGGTCGCGAAGATCATGATGAGCGTGTCTTTGGGAACGCCGAGCACATCGCGAAAGCGAAACGGGGTGAGCGCGCCGACAATCATCGGTAAGACGACGACAGTCAGGATGGCGACAAGCACGGTATAGGTAATCAGGTAGGCCTGGAGGCGGCTTACTTCATCAAGGGAAATGGTGCCTGCAGTACCGCTCGCGATGGCAAACACGCCAAGGGGCGTGAGCTTGATGATCAGCTTATTCACCTGGTTCAGCCCTTCCGCGAGGGCATCCAGGCCCCGGAGCAGTCCCTCCGTACCGGAGATTCCGCTGAGTCCAACGCCAAGAAGGATGCTGAAGAGAACGGCGGAGGGAACGACGTTCTCTGCCAGGGCAGCAAACGGATTTGCAGGCACGTAAAGCGCAACCAGATCGATGGCGACCGGGGCTGCGACCAGCTCGTCGCTGAAGAAAGTGGCCGTCTCCCACGCGGGAAACGCCATGGGGACAAGGAACAGCACGCTCATGCCGATAGCCAGGAGGCCGAGCAGCACGGCAAGTGCCGCGATGATGAGCCCCCGGCTTTCCGCCCAGCTGATACGCCCCAGATTCGCGACTAGCGACAGGACGATATACGGCAGCACGGTCATCTGCAGAAGACCGATGTAGATCTCGCCCACGGTATTCATTGGCGCAGCGAGCTCACCGAGGAAAATACCCGCGGCAATGCCCAGAAAGAGGCCCGTCAGAATCTGGCTTGTGAACGTCATTGAGGGTAGGGCGGAAGTCCCGTTAATCGGCGCCGCAGTCTCGCAGATAGACGCGATCCCGTCAGCCTGCTCGGCGGTGTGCCGGCGGATGAGGAAAATGTCGTCGCCGCGCTGGGTAGCCTATGATGCTGCCTGCTATGAACGGGAACTTCCGAATCGTGGGTCGAAGGCCTTGCAGCTCTTTTTACAGCAGAGGGCTTACGCTCGCCGGATCTGCTCGCTCGCTGCTGACTTTCTTTACCGCCGTTCTGGCCGCTACGGCTTCGGCACACCCGATTCTGGTGCCGGTGCCGACGCAGACCATGGCAGATCGGGTGCTGGAAAGTGACACGCTGCTGCTGGCTCGGGAAGATCCGCAGGAACCGTTCCGCTACGCACCGGTCGGTAAGCTCAAAGGTGAGATTGGCAGCAAGCCGATCGATCTGTTCATGCCCAGTCAGGTTCGCCGCCGACTGGCGTCTGACCCTGAGCTTACGGTGCTGCTCTGGCGCCGCGGCCGCGGTAAGAGCTGGCAAACCCTTGGCTTCGCGAGTGAAGACTACCTGCAGGTGGTGCAGCGTATTCTCAGCTTTGCTGGAGAGTGGACGCCGAATGAGACGGATAACCTCCAGCGCCTCCAGGAGTTTGCGCCGCTGTTAGGCCATGAGGATGTGCGCCTGCATGAACTCGCGTATCTCGAAATCGGCCGCGCAACCTATGCGTCGATTCGCAGCGTCGGCACCGGGGTGTCCATGAAACGGGTACGCGCCATGCTCGACAACCCGATCTTCTATCAGTGGCGCGGGTTGGACATCATGTTAATGGGCCTGTCCGAGAGCGAGCGGGATCATGCCAGGGTGCTGAAGACCATCGAACAGAAACAGCGGCTCGCGACGGATCTGAATCTCGCCGCCTGGGCCACCGCATACCTTGAGATCACCGGTACAGCCGGTATTGATCAGCTGGTTGAGTGGTACTTCCGCGACGAGCGCCGCTCCCGCGGGGAGCTGAATGCCATCTCGCGCGCCCTCGCCGGGCACGCCAATGAAGCGCCGGAGCTCATTGAGCCGGTGGTGGCTGCCTACCGCATCATGCTTGCCAACCATCCGTCCGCGGCGCCCGATATCGCGCACGATCTCATCGCCTGGCAGCGCTGGGATCTGGCGGACAAGCTCAGCGAACTGCGACCCGAGCTGACCCGGAGTGATCCCCTGGGTATGTACAAGGTGAATCTGTATTTGCGGCAGGCGGCGGCACACAGTCGCGCAAAGTAATCCCTCAGTCCACGAGCCTCGCTCGCCGATAGGCATTAAAGGATGGCGTTGCTGCAGCGACGAGCGTCGCGAGCAAGACGGCGGCGATGAGATAGACGCTATCTCCTGAGAAGATCAGCGGGCTCACGTGAAGTCCGAAGCTGACCATCAGCCAGTCATCAACGAGCACAACGCACAGGAATAACACCAGGGCGCCGAGGGCCACGCCAAAGGCGGTGATCAGCAGTGCTTCCAGCTCTATCAGGAGGAACAGAAACAAAGGGGGCGCACCGATCACCCGCAGAAGCTGGATTTCCTGATCCCGTTCGCGGATGGAAGCCAGCAGCATGGCGGCAAGTCCGAGCACGGCTGAACCCAGCACCAGCAGAGAGATCAGCCGAAGCACATTTTCCAGCACGCCCATCATCTGCCACAGCTCAGTCAGGGCCACACCCGGCAGGATGGCCAGGAGCGGCTCGTCAGCAAACTCATTGATCAATCGTTGCATCTTGAAGGTCGCCGCCCTCGACTTCAGGCCGAGCATGGCTGCGGTGATGTGGTCAGGCTCCAGTACTGAAAGATCCGAGGACTCCCTGAGCTCCGTGCTCCCCTGCAGCTTGACGCCCTGTTCCCAGCCGATGTGGATGGCTTCGATGCCTTTCAGGCTCACGTGTAACGTCTGATCAACCGGGGTGCCGGTGGGCGCGAGGATGCCGACCACAGTAAAGGGTGAATCGTCATGCAGGGCGTAGCTCACTTCGGCGATACCGTGAGCGACGATCAGCTCATCGCCCAGGGAATAGCCGAGCTTCCGCGCGACCTCTGAGCCGAGCACTACATCATAGACGTCGGTGAAGGGTTGCCCCTCGGCGATGACAAGCTTGCGCTGGCTGCCATAGCTGAAGTGATCGAAGTAGGCCTGCGTGGTGCCCATAACGCGGTAACCCTTGTGCGATTCTCCAAGGGCGATAGGAATCGCCCAGGCCACGTTTGGGCTTGACGCAATTGCGTTAAAGGATTCCCACTCGATCTCGTTAGTGGCAGCGCCCACGCGAAAGACCGAATACAGCAGCAGATTGAGGCTGCCGGTTCTTGCGCCAACGATAAGGTCGATTCCGGAGACGGTGTTGGCGAAACTCTCCCGAGCCTGATTGCGCGTGTGTTCTACCCCAAGCAACACAAAGATGCCGACGGCCATGGCGAGCAGCGTCAGGAGCACAGATCCGCGACGGTTGATGAGGCTTTTTGTGGCCAGGCGCAGAAACATCAGTCCGCCGTGCCCCCGGCGCTGATTTCGTCCATGGCATCAATCCGATTGAAGTGCTGAGATAGGGACATATCGTGGCTCACGCAAACCAGGGTGGTGTTGTCGGCGTCGGCCAGAGACATCAGCACGGCCATGAAGTTATCCCGGTTTTCCTGATCGAGAGAGGAGGTGGGTTCGTCGGCGATGAGCAGCTCCGGTTTGTTAATCAGCGCCCGGGCGATGGCCACACGCTGCTGCTGTCCGATGCTGAGCGTTGAGGTTGGTTTCAACCACTCCTCTTCGGAGATGTTCAGCCGGGAGAGCAGCGCTGCGATCTCGTCTGCCACGGAACCTGCGCTTTTTCCCTTCGAGAAGTAGCTGGCGAGCTGGATATTGTCGACCGCGTGCAGGTAGGGGATCAGGTTGAACTGCTGGAAGACATAGCCTACGTGATTGGCCCGGAACTGATCGCGCTGGCGATCGCCCAGCTGGTCCAGGCGCTGGCCCAGCACAGAGACCTCGCCGACGGGTGAGCGCAGCATGCCGCTCAGCAGATTCAGCAGCGTCGATTTGCCGGACCCTGACGATCCGTGGACGAATACATGCTCGCCGGCGGATATCGACCAGCGGGGAATATCAAGGATCGTTCGCTCCGGTGCTTCCGGATAGGCAAAACGTACGTTACGCAGATCGATGGTCATCAATCACGCCTGGAACAGGTTCAATGGTGAGAACACGCAAGTGCTAAACTACAGCCCGGTCATCTTAGTCGAATTTGAAGCGCTTTCCGGTAGTAAATCGGTACTAAAACATGGTTCAGACGAGCAGGGTTCACTGGGTAGTTCTTGCGGGCATCGCCGTTGGTCTGCTGAGTTTGACGTGGACGGCAACGGCGAGGGCCGAGTTCACCACCATCGAATGGTTGGATCTGATCCCCGCAGAGGAGCTGGATGCACTGCAGAACCCGCCAGCCTATATCGCCTCTATCAAAGAGGGCTCCGCGGAAGATCAGGTTGGTGGTGAATTGCGCAACTCTTCCGCAACCGGTGCCGATGACCCTTATCAGCAGGCGCTGATTTCCACTAATGTCAACGAAGACCTGAACGGGCAGGGGATTCGAATCCCGGGCTTTGTTGTGCCTCTGGAGTTCAACGATGACCTGTTTGTCACCCAGTTCCTCCTGGTCCCCTATTTTGGTGCATGCATCCACGTCCCGGCGCCACCGCCGAACCAGATCATCCTGGTGAACGCACCGGATGGCTTCCGCCTTGAAGCGCTCTATAAACCCTTCTGGGTGTCCGGAGTGGTAAAGACGTCAGTCACTGAAAACGACCTGGCGACAACCGCCTACACGCTGGACCTGGCGTCCTTCGAAGCGTACGAATAGATGCCTGGGAACACCGGCACCACGGAAATTGCGGAGCACGAGCGTCAGCGACGGCAGCTGAGGCGACTTGAAATGCTCATGGACGTGATGTTCGCGCTCATGTTGTTTCGAATCCTTGCAGCGCTGCCCATGCCATCGGAGGAAGACGGCTGGACCTGGGAGCTTGGGGTGCTCTTAGGCCTCTGGACGGAAATTGGTCCCGCGTTTCTTATGATGATCATCGGCGTGGTGCTGATCGTCATCTACTGGCTGCAGAACAACAAGTTGCTCGGCAACCTAGAGCGGACCAACGGACCGCATGTGTCTTTCAGTATTGGCCAGATCGTTTTCCTCATGCTCTATGGCTATGCCATGGCCACGGCCGTTGACTTCGATTCGCCCACTACGCGTGCGTTGCAGAGCATCGCTCTGGCAGGCGTCGGATTCTGCGGTTTTTTTGGATTCCGCTATGCGGCCAGAGAGCGGCGCCTGTTGAGTCCGTCTCTGTCGGAGCGAGAAGCCGATGCATTGAAGATCTCTGTCCTGCCGGAACCAGTAGCGGGACTGCTCACCGTGCCGTTGGCCTTCTTCGGAACCTGGGCCTGGGAACTGGGTTGGCTGGTCATGCTCCCCTTCGGAAGCTGGCTACGTCGACGACACGATGCGCGTTACTTGGAGAGCCAGTAAGCGCAGGGGAGGGGAGAGAATGCGCCGATTTGTATTGTGGGTTGGTGGGACGGTTTTGCTGCTCGTCACCGCGCTTGCCGCCGCCTTGTTTCTTCTGGACCTGGGGCGCTTTAAAGGTCCTGCCCTTGCCTTTGCGAGTGATCTGGTGGGCAGACGGGTCTCCATGACCGGAGACCTCAGCGTCCGCATAGGTCGAAGCGTCACGCTTCGTGCGGATGGACTGCAGATCGCAAGTGTCGACTGGACTACAACGGAGAATCTCCTCGCAGTCGATCGCCTGGTACTCGAGGTTGATACGCTGTCGCTGCTCGGTGATGAGATTGTCGTGCACAATGTGAACATCGCAGGGCTCAATGCTGAGCTCGAGGTGACAGAGGATGGCTCCGATAACTTCTCCCTGCCGTATTTCGAGGAAACCTCCGATACTCCCCCTGCAAAGGTGCGTCTGGTTCAGTTCACCGCTCGAGATATCGATGTCTCCTATGTGACTCCGGCGCTGCCGGAACCGCTCGTTATTGCGCTAAGAGAGTTAGACGTTGAGCAGCAGGCCAGCGATCTCGTGCTGGCACTCACCGGCACGCTCAATGATGAGGCGCTGAATGCAGGGGGATCGGTCGGTGCTTTGGACGATCTGCTCGCGGCAACGAACGTCAGTTTCGACCTCGATGGGAACCTGGGCGAGGTGACGTTTGACGCAATCGGCACCATCGATGATCTCACGGTGCCCCGTAGACCTCGGATACGGGCCAACCTCAGCGGTCCAGAAGCGCGCTATCTGACCGACCTGATCGGCCTCGATGCCGTCACGTCCGGTCCGATTCAAATCGAGGTTGAAGTGGCACCTCGTACAGAGGACGCGGTCGCGTCGATCGCCGGTGATTTTGGCGAGTTTCGGCTACGCGCTGAGGCACAATCGGCCGATCTGCAACATCTCGCTGAAGCAAGTCTCAGCGCGGATGCGTCCGGGCCGAGCCTTGCCAGTGTGGGTGCGTTGTTTGGCCTGCCTGATATTCCCGTGGAGCCCTTCACTCTCGCGATCACGGCAGCGCTTTCCGGTGAGCGTCTGCACGTTGAAGAGTTGCGCTTTGCCGCCGGTGATACCGTTGCCGATCTCGAGGCCGACCTGCCGGCCTTTCCGAGCCCTGCCGGTGGGACCGCCAGGCTGGAGATGGGTGGGCCGGAAATCGGCCACTTCGGCCGCTTGCTTGGGCTTCCGGGGCGGCTGATCGGACCGTTCAGCATCGAAGGCACCCTGACTCAGCGTGCTGTCGAGGGGGACCTGCGATTAACGCTCGAAGCAGAAGGCCTGAGCGCCAGACTCGAAGCAACAATTTCTGACCAGACCGATCTTACGGGCACCGTCTTCTCCGCCGGCGTTGAGGGCGCCGATTTGTCTGTGCTCGCTGCCGCTCTCGACCTGGAAGAGATACCCGGGCTGCCCTTTGCAGTTTCACTTGAGGCAGAGCTGGAAGCGGATGCGCTTGCTGTCAGGCGCAGCAGCATAGGATTTGGCCGCGATGAGATTTCCCTTACCGGGTTGCTCGGCCGCGATCCGAAGAGCGAGCAAACGCGACTGCGCGTTACCGGCACGATTCCAGAGCTCGATGCCACCCTGCGCGATTTCGGCCTTGAGGTGCCCGAGGACCTCGCGAGTAATTCATTGACTCTGGAATTCGAGGTCTCCCGCGCGCCGACATCTACGCGGCTCAATGGTCGTCCTGGTGCCGAGCCGGGTCTGGCGCTGGCTCTCGATGGAGAGATCGGCGACAGCTTCGAGCCGGGTGATACCGGTTTGACTTTCCAGCTGGCGATGGCGGACGTGGCCGCGCTGCTGCCGGTCGAAGCGGCTTTTGGCTTACGCGGTGCCCTGGATGTGAACGGAGAGCTGTTGGTTGAAAAGGCGCTGCTGCGGGTGACAGATCTCGATGTCGGCCTCGGTTCCGCCCGTTTCACAGGCGCCGTCAGTACCCCGCTGGATGCGCCATTCACCAACGCCAGCGTTGACTTGGACCTCTTCGTCCCGGCGCCATCCGAGCTGCTGCCTGAACTTGGGGAGCAATTGGGGCTCCACGCGGCTGTGCCACCGTTGGCAGCGAAAGGTAGCGTCGACTGGCTGGGTGACGGATTCGCGATGGAAGATCTTGAGGTCGGCCTGGGCCGCGCGCAGGTGAAGATTGCCGGCGCGCTGAGACTTCCTGTTGCCGAGGGCGAACAAACGCTGACGGTGAACGCAATGCTGCCTTCGCTGGGCGAACTGCAGTTCGCCAGCCCCAGACCGCTGCCTGATGAGTCTCTGACAATGATGGGAACAGTCACTGGAACAGCGCATGAGTTGCAGGTGAACATCAGCCAGCTGGATCTTGGCGCTTCTTCGCTCACGGCGGAAGCCGTAGCCGTGCTTCCGGAAGTCGAGGGTGGAAAACCCTACCTACAGCTGGCGCTGCGTTCACCCGTGCTGGACCTGCGCCCTTATGAAGGACTCTTCAGCGCAGCACCGGAACCCGAGCAGGTAGAACCAGCCGTGTCTGCGGACGACGGGCGAGTGATACCTGACTTGGAGCTACCCCTCGACGTGCT
>JBCDDI010000086.1:0-9873 GCA_039180365.1 Pseudomonadota bacterium | reverse complement strand
GTCGTGGTATGGAGGCAACCAAATGACACCGCGACTGCCCGCCGATCGGGTGAGCAAGGCGCCCTATCGCGAGATGCGCGACGTGCAGACGGCGATTGCCCATGCGGAAGCAAAGCTCGGTGCGGCCCGCGCCTATGTATACGGTTCCCTCGAGACTCAGTGGCGGAAGCTCGAGCAGGACGAGCCGCTCACAGAAGCTGAGCGGGCGGCAACGTTTCTTGCCCGGCAGTTTGCCTTTCAGACCGGTCGCGAGGTGGTACAGATCATCTACGACACCATCGGCGGCGCCGCGATTTATGCAAAAGGCCCCTTTGACCGGCACCTCCGGGACATGAACACGGCCTGCCAGCACGTAGTGGCCCAGGAGAAGACGTTGGCAAGCGTTGGTAGCCTGTTGCTCGGGGTGGAGGGTGAGCGCGGCATGCTGTGATGTTCTGGAAGGCGGTTCGCTTTACACCGTCTGAAGGGTTTGATTGGCGCTGGTACGTTCAGCGTCGGCGCTATGGCGGGCCCCGAACGGACTGGGTCGGTATCTGGATTGTCGACCGTGATCGGCTCAAAGGCATTGTCGACGCCGTGCAGTACACGGAAGCCAATAGGGATCTGGTCGAACAGTTGCTTAGAGAACAGCAGCTCGACATTGAAATTCCGCCGGTGGAACTGCCGCTCGTGCGGGTGAACCCCGTCGTTGTGCTGCGCCCGGGTGACTACCTCATTCAGAACGAGCGGAGCGAGCTGTCTGTCTGTCCGCAGGATTGCTTCCCGAAGCGCTACCGGCGCGCCAGCCTCCCTTCAGCTCCGTAGAATCCCTGATAGGGCGCTCCCTCAACCTCGATTAGCGTCGAAGGACCTGAATCTGGGAGGGTCCAGCCATGGTCGAGACCACCAATGGCACAAGCCGCAGCGCCGGCGTCACCTATCAGCAGCTCCTCGATGAGGACAGTCATCCGGTTCCGGAGATCATGCGCACCGAGTCGCCCATGGCCCCGGGACCAACCGTGGTGCCGGCCGAGCGCTATTACTCAAAGGCCTTTCACGATCTCGAGGTGGAAAAACTCTGGAGTCGGGTGTGGCAGATGGCGTGTCACGAGGACGACATCCCCGACGTCGGTGACTACCACGTCTACGAGATTGCCTCGCTGTCATTCCTCGTCGTCCGCACCGGCGAAGACGAGTTCAAAGCCTTTCATAACGCCTGTCTGCACCGCGGGCGCATGCTGAAAATCAAAGATGGCAAGCGCGCGCGCGAGTTCCGCTGCGCCTTCCACGGCTGGGCCTGGCATACGGACGGACGCCTTAAGGAAGTGCCCTGTCATTGGGACTTTCCAACGGTCTCTGAGGAATCCCACAGCCTGCCGGAAGTGAAGGTCGGCCGCTGGGGCGGGTTCCTGTTCATTAACCCGGACGAGAATGCTGAGCCCTTTGAGGACTTCATCGGCAGTCTTTCGGATCAGTTTCCGAACCTACCCTACGAGAAGCGTTACAAGATTGCCCACGTGGCGAAGATTCTGCGCTGCAACTGGAAGATTGCCCAGGAAGCGTTCAGCGAGGCCTATCACGTCATTGCCACCCATCCGACGATTCTCGAGACCATTGGTGACGCGAACACTCAGTACGATGTCTTCGGCAACTACAGTCGCGCCATGTCACCGAATTTCACGCCGAGCCCACATATTGCTCAGGAGTTCCCGGCCCTCGAGGACGCCATGCTTTATACCCGACAGCGTCATGCGCTCACGGGCCACGTCTATGAGCGCGGGGACGATGGCAACGTGCACGTGACTAATGCGCGCGGTGAGGTCAGCAAGTTCAAGTCCGACGGTACCTGGATCGAGGGGCCGCTGACGCAGCCCGATCCGAACATGTGTAACTGGGTGGGTGGGGAGCAGCTCGCCGGTTTCGAGAAAGTTCCTGCGCCGCCGCCACCGGAAGTCCCTGAGGGCATGAATCGGCGGCAGATGATGGCGGCGCCGATCCGGGATGGGTTCCGCAAGGTGCTCGGCGACGAGGTGATGGATCAGGTTCCGGACGCAGAGCTGCTCGACTCGATCTACCTGACGCTGTTCCCCAATTTTCACCCCTGGGGTTCGTTTAATCAGATCGTCTATCGCTTCCGGCCAAACGGGGATAACCCGGAAGAGTGCATTCAGGAATGCATGTATATGGCGCCATCACCGGGCGGTGAAAACCGGCCGCCACCGGCCCCCGTGCACTGGCTGGGTCCGGACGATGATTGGGTGGAAGCCCCTGAGCTCGGCATGCTGAGCAAGGTGTTCAACCAGGACATCGTTAACATGCCGGAGGTGCAGCGGGGTCTGAAGATGCTGAAGAAACCTGAGGTGATCTTCGCCAACTATGGCGAGACCAAGGTGCGGCACTTTCAGGAGCTGCTGACGAAGTGGGTGGACGCCGACTGACGTCCACCTCAATCAGGGGTGATTGATCTCGACGACCGTGACGATCGGGGCGCGGAGCTTTGTTACGTCGATGATCTCATCGTCGTCGTTGGAAAGCGCTGCGACGAAGACAACGTCTTCGTGAGCATCCATGTCTTCCTCGACAACGGCCGCGACTGTATCTCCGATGGCAGCTTCGAGCTGTTCGTTGTCGGCTCGGGCATGGCCATCGGCGAAGGCGTAGCCGCTCATGAGCATCAGCAGCAGGAAGGTCCTCATTTTGCTATCCAGCGTGAAGTTAATCCGCCAGCTTAAGGACTTCGCGCCTATCGGACCGTGATCCGAGTCACGCCCTGTTAACCGGATAGTGCGTAACCAGATAGTGCGCCGCAGCACCCGGTCCATCTCCTCCATGATCGATCGCCCCTGCGATCAAGGAATCAGCAGTGAGCCTGCTGTGACCGAAAGATAATCGGTTGTTGCAAATAAGAATCATTTATATTTAGCATGGCGCCTCAAACATGAGGCGCTTATGCAGACACTCGATCCCGAAACCTCGCAGCAGATGTTCACGAAGTGCGCTGAAGGGCTTACTGTCTGGTGCGGGCGGCGCTACGTCGCTGGACTGGCCAGCGGTGAAAAGACCATGGCCGAAGGCGCCGAAATCATGGCGCGGCTGGCAGACGGCCGGTGTGCTGACGAACGCTCGGTGATCGAGGCACTCCGTCCGGTCCTCAATATTCTCCTGGTTTCGACGCACACCTCCTATGTGCTGCACCAGGAGAGCTGTGCGTGTCTCTCACCCCACGAGAATGCGTTGCTCCTCGGACAGCGCGAACTGCAGATGGACAACACAGAGACCTTTCGCCGGCTCATGTCGTCGGTGCTGCCGGCTGCTGCGATCCGGGAGATACAGGGCCCGATGGCTGAGTTGGCCGCGGCGATGCTCCGTCTCCAGGCCCACTACGCCCAGCAGTTCTTCCGCGACAACCACCACATTCGTCCTGCGGATGCGGTTATCCACTGACTGGGGAGTCCGTGCGCTGCCAGCACACGTCGGCTTAGTCGGGGAGCGTCAGCTTTCGCCGAGCGGTCTGCCGTCGAAGCGGTCGAAGGTGGCAAACGTAGAGACAGACTTCCGCTTGAGCTTCGTCAACTGCTTCACGGGCTTGCCGAGGGGGATCATCGTGGCGAAGGCGTACTCCGCCGGAACGTCGAGCAGTTTTTTCAGACCGTCTTCCCGGGCGCCGGCAAAAGTGGTGGGCGTGCCGCCGAAGCCTTCGTTCCGTGCGGCCAGGAGAATGTTCCAGACAAAGGGGTAAACGGAGCCGCCGGAGATGACGCCGACTCGTTCTAGGTGCTGGTCGAAGGAAGCAACCACCGACAGATCTACGAAGACAAAGAGCAACACGGGCGCCTGGGTGAGCGCCTGGATCATGGCCTCGGGAACTTCCGTCGCCGCAATCTGAGCGTCGCTCAACGCTGTCTCGTTGATCGTATTCCAGGGTGCTTCGCCGGCCTGAACCTGGGCAATGTAGCGCTGCATGGTCGGCCGGATGAGCTCCGGGAGCGCGGCTCGCGTTTCTGCGTCGCGCACGATGATGACGCGCCAGCCCTGGCGATTGCCACCGCTCGGCGCAAAGCGGGCGTTCTCGAGGATGCGCTCGAGTGCTTCATCGGGGACCGGGTCGTCCGTGAACTGACGAGCTGCGAAGGTGGTGCGCATAACGTCATAAAGATCCATGGCTGGCTCCTTTTTCGCTGCCGTCATTCACTATAGCGAGGCCGCAGGCTCCGCTGAAAGACTGATCTGCACCCGGATCTCCTCAGCCACTGCCAGGGCACCGGCAAAAGCGCTGTAGGGTTCTATGCCAAGCGCTGCGTGCGTGAGCTCGAAGTCCGCTGTCAGCTCAAGGCGATCCTCATCGAGCGTCCAGTCCGCTGGTACCGTGAACGGATAGCGGCTGCCCCGAAACTCGATCTCAAGGGCCAGCGAATCCCGGTCGCTCCAGGCCACATGCACATAAACAAAGGGGTGATTGTTCGTATCGAAGCCTTTCGGTCCGAGCATGCGCAGACGAGTCGCTTCGATATCCGCGGCGCTGCGCTTCGATTCGAAGCCTTCCCCAGCCGCTGCGCGGCTCGCCGGATCGTCGAGAATCAGGTCCCAGGGCCGGAAGTAAACGATTGCTTTGCTCACCTCGATGGGCTCCGCGAGGTAAATCTCGCCGCTGACTGCGGTCGTTTCCATGACGTGATTGTGCGCCCGGCCCGCCTGCCAGCCGGCTCGATAGGTGTGAATCTCGAGATCTGCTGTCTTTATGCGGTAGCGGGTCGTGTCCGGCGGTGCTGCCGGGAGCTCATCCGGCGCCTCCGCCGTTGGTTGAAAAACCTCCGGCTGGGGCAGGGCGGCGCAGCCGCTCAAAGCCAGCATGACCAGCAGCGCGAGTGTTGGTGTCTGCTTCGATTTGATCGCACAAAACTGCCTGTACATCGTCCGTTCCTCTTCCGGTGTCGAGGTTCGATCCCTGTCACCTCGGACAGCTGCAGATTACACTGCCGCATCGATAGTTCGAGTGAAGCTTTTGAGCGAAGCCGCCCGCCAGGTCGGTCCAGGGTTTACAGAAGGCGACATGTCCCGGCATGTGCTGCGGCTATCCGGATTCATGATCATGGGCTTTCTGGCCATGACCCTGGCACAGCTCATCGAAGCCTTCTACCTGGGTATGGTGGGTCGCGACGAACTTGCCGCCGTCGCCTTCACGTTTCCCGTGGTTATGGGGTTTAACGCGCTCACCCGCGGCATTGGTGTCGGAACGGGCGCGGTCCTGGCGCGAGCCATCGGTGAAGGTGACCGGGAGCAGGCGGCACGACTCACATCGCACGGTTTGCTGCTGACCGCACTTTTCACCATCGCCTGTGCGCTGTTGCTTGCCTGGCGCGGTGAAGGGCTGTTTCGCTTGCTCGGCGCCGATGGCCACGTGCTCGAACTCGCCACTCTGTACATGCTGATCTGGGTGATCGGTTTCCCGGGCTTCGGTCTTTCCATGGTCGGATCCGGGCTGATGCGCTCCATCGGCGATCCGGCCTTTCCCGGCTATGTGATGACCACGGGTTCGATCATTCAGGTGCTCGTCGCACCACCGTTGATTTTCGGCTGGTTTGGCCTGCCTCCCCTTGGCATTGAGGGGGCCGCCTGGTCCTTTGTGATCGCGCGCTCCTGCTCCTTTGCCATGACTGCCTGGTGGTTTCTGGCCAAGGAGAAGATGATTCGCGCGAGTCTTGCCGACATCGGTGTGTCGACCCGTGCGATTCTGCACGTCGGCGTGCCCGCCGCAGCGAGCAATCTGATCCAACCCCTTTCTGCGGCGGTCACCACGCGCATCCTCGCCGGTTTCGGCACAACGGTTGTTGCCGGCTTCGGCGTCGCGGGGCGAATTGATGCGGTGGTTACCATGGTGGTGATCGGCATCTCGGCGAGTGCTGCGCCGCTTGTGGGGCAGAACTGGGGCGCCCGGCGCTACGAGCGCGTTGATGAAGCGCTGCGCCTTGGCTACCGCTACTGCATGATCTGGGGGCTCACGGCGGCCGTGCTCATGTGGATTGGCGCGCCCTTTTTCGTCTCCCTCATCACACCGGATCCGGACGTGGCGGCGCCGGCCGTCGCCTTCCTCTACATTGTGCCGATCAGCATCGGATTCTTCGGCATGGTCAACGTCGCCAACGCCTCCTTTAACGCGCTTTCAAAGCCCGTGCCGCCCCTCGTGCTCTCGGTCTCGCGGCTGGTGCTCGTTTATATTCCTGTGGCCATACTCGCCGGTCACTACTTCGGCTATGTCGGCGTCTATGTCGCAACAGCAGCGGTCACGGCGCTCTTCGGCGTCCTCGGCTGGCGCTGGAATGCGGCGATGATCCGACGCCTGCGTCCCGCCTGAGGCGCCCATGTCTGCCGCCCCGACGCCGTCAGCCGACCGGATTGAGTCTCTCGACGTGCTGCGCGGTGTGGCACTCCTTGGCATTCTGCTGTTGAACATTCTCGGCTTTGGCCTGTATTCCATTGGCTACTTCAGCCCGCTGATTGGTCTCGGAGAAAACCCGCAGCTCAACCTTGCGGTCTGGGGTGGGGTGAACGTGCTCTTCGAAGGCGCTATGCGGGCACTTTTCTCAATGCTTTTCGGTGCCGGCGTGGTGATGTTCACTACCGGTGTCGGCAGCCTTTCCGGCGCCGGAAAAAGTGGTTGGCTGCACTACAAGCGAAATTTCTGGCTGCTGGCCTTTGGCCTCTTCGACGCCTACGTGCTGCTCTGGAACGGCGACATCCTCATCGTTTATGCCATCTGCGGTGCCTTGCTCTATCCACTCAGAAAGCTGACACCGCGGACGTTAATGATCCTTGGCGGTGTGGTGCTTGTGCTGACCTCGGCCATGTACGGCTCCCTCGGCTACTACATGGGCCTTGCGCGGGAGGCATCAGAGGTGGTGGCCGCAGCGCCCTATCTTGCGCACGATGCACAAACGCTGGAGCTCGATGCGGTCTGGCAGGACTTCATCGCCGGTTTTCCCATGGATGAGGGGGCCCAGGCCGGCGAACTTGCCCAGCGTCGGGGTGATTACGCAACTGTTGCCGCCTGGAATGCTGAGTTGATGAACGGCAACCTGTTCTTTGTGATCCCGGTCATCCTGCTCTGGGACGCGCTGGCTATGATGCTCTTCGGCATGGCTTTCTATCGCTTGGGCATCCTCTCCGGAGAGCGGTCGAGGGCCTTCTACTGGCGGCTTACGCTGGCTGGCTTTGCCGTTGGGCTCGCCGTGAACGGCTGGGAACAGCTGCAAGCGGTTCGCCAGGACTACGATCTGTATTCGACCTTCGGCTACCTGCATGGCACCTATCACATCGGTCGGGTTGGCATCGCCTTTGGCTGGCTGGGTGGTGTCATGCTCGTGTGCCAGGGTGGTTACCTGACGGCGCTTCGACAGCGGCTCGCCGCCGTCGGGCGCATGGCGCTCAGCAACTACCTCATGCATTCGCTCATTGGGCTGTTGCTCTTCACGGGTGTTGGCTTTGGCCTCGCCGGCGTGCTTGAACGCTGGATGCTCTATCCCATCGTGTTTGCGATCTGGGCGCTACAGCTCCTCCTCAGCCCCTGGTGGCTCGACCGCTTCCGCTACGGACCTGCGGAATGGCTTTGGCGTACCTTGACTTATGGGTCGAGACAGCGTTTCTTGGCCAGTCCCTGAAGACACCCGTTTTGAGAGTAATTTCCGAAGGAGGAAGGACATGATCGGATACAGCACCATTGGAACGAGCGACATGGAAAAAGCCTGCGCGTTTTACGATGCGCTGCTTGGCGAGATCGGCGGTTCCCAGCTCATGGGCATGGACCGCATCAAATTTTACGGCACCGGCGAAGGAGCCATGCTTGCGATCTGTATTCCCTATGACGAGAAGGAGCAGCATTGCGGCAACGGCAACATGATCGCCATCAACGGCGGCGATCGCGCCACGGTCGACAAGCTCTATGCGAAGGCCATGGAGCTCGGCGCCACCGATGAAGGTGAGCCTGGCGAACGGATGCCCGTGTTTTACGGCGCCTACGTTCGTGATCTGGACGGCAACAAGCTCTGCTTCTATGAAATGAAGATGGGCTGATTGCGCTTTGCGACGGGCGCGATGCAGGTCATCGTGCCCAGGCAATGCGGTAAGGGGATACCGTGCCTGACGGCACCATGGGGGAGAGATTCATGAGCAAAGCAGCAGAGGCTGTCGTTATCGTCGACAGCGTTCGCACGGGGCTCGCCAAAGCCCACCGCGGCACCTTCAATCTGACCCGGTCCGATGACCTGGTCGCACACTGTATCGACTCACTCCTCGCGCGCACGCCGGCGGTTGACGCGGCAGAGATAGACGACGTGATCCTAGGCTGCGGCCGACAGGTTGGCGAGCAGTCGGCCAACATCGCCCGCGATGCGGTGGTGCTGTCCAGCCTGCCGGTAACGGTGGCGGGAACAACCATCAGTCGGGCCTGCTCATCGGGGTTGAACAGCATTGCCTTCGCGGCGAACCAGATTGCCAGCGGCTGTGCGGACGTGATCCTCGCTGGGGGCGTCGAGTCCATCAGCGGGCTCAGTCGCGGCAAGGACGCGGAGTTCGCTCAGAACCCAACGCTCCTCGAGGAGAAGCCGGAGGTCTATATGGCCATGGGCAACACCGCCGAGGTTGTGGCGCGACGCTATCAGGTCACCCGCGAGGCGCAGGACGAATACTCTTTGCAGAGCCAGCAGCGCTATGCGGCTGCCGCAGAGGCAGGAAGGATTGCTGAAGAGATTGTGCCAATGACGGTGCAATGGCGGAAAGTTGTTGACAAGGAAGCGGGTACAACGGAGATCGTTGAAGGCACCGTGGATCGGGACGAGTGCAACCGGCCCGGCACAACGCTGGACGGTCTCTCGAGCCTGCCGCCCGCCTTTGAGGATGGCGGCTCTGTAACCGCAGGGAACGCATCGCAGCTCTCCGACGGGGCGTCCATGTCTCTGGTCATGAGTGAACGGCGGGCGGAGCAGCTTGGTCTCGAGCCCATGGGCTATTTCCGCGGTTTCACTGTGGCAGGCTGCGAACCCGATGAAATGGGTATTGGGCCCGTTTTCGCGATTCCGAAACTGCTTGAGCGCACAGGCTACAGCCTCGACGACATTGATCTTGTAGAGCTGAACGAAGCCTTCGCCAGCCAGTGCCTCTACTGCCGCGATCGCCTTGGCATCGACAATGAGAAATACAACGTCAACGGTGGTTCCATCGCCATTGGCCACCCCTTCGGCATGACGGGCGCGCGCCTGACGGGCCTGCTCCTGCGTGAACTTCAGCGCCGCGAGCAGAAGCTGGGCATCGTCTCCATGTGCATCGGGAAAGGTATGGGTGCTGCGGGATTGTTTGAGGCCTGCTGAAGCGGTAACGGGGATCTCTCGCGGCCCGCATCGAAGAGGTTGATCGTCGACCAGATTGATACAGGCAAGGTCATCGCAGGCGCGCTGGTGTTTGTTGCCGAGCGGCGCGCGCGTTTTGCGAAGGCGCTGGCCATTCCTTTTGTCGTTTACTGCTCACTCGACTTTGCTTATTTACTGAACCCAGGCGCGGTCGGTGAAGCGCTGGTGGCGTTTCTGGAACTGCTCGCGCAAACGGTGCTGGCGATTTCGACGCACCGCCTGCTGCTCTTAGGCGACGACTCGATACCTGACTGGGGTCTAACGAGTTGGGGTAAGCGGGAACTCTACTTCGTCATGCATCTCTTTCTCGTAATGCTCTGCCTGGTGCCTGCAGCTCTGCTGGCTTTCATCCCTGCCGTTGGGCCGATTCTCGCTCTCGTCGCCGCAGGCTGGATCCTGGCAAGGGATGAAAGCCAGCAGAGCTGCAGGCACCAGGCAGAGCATCACGAGAAAGAGATGTACGACGAAGTAGAGTTCCCGCTTACCCCAACTTGTT
>JBCDDI010000085.1:0-10047 GCA_039180365.1 Pseudomonadota bacterium | reverse complement strand
GCAGAGCTTGAAGCGCTGGCCGACGACAGCGCGGCCGCCCTCGGCAACGCCATCGGCGAAGCCTTCGGCCGCCTCGACGGCCTGCTGCACAACGCCTCCATGCTCGGACCGAAGGTCGGAATCGCACACTATCCTACCGCTGACTGGCAGCGCGCCTTCCAGGTGAACGTGCACGCCACCTTTCTGCTCACCCGGGAAATGCTACCGCTTCTCGAGGCGGCGGAAAGCGCCTCCGTGGTGCTGACCTCGTCGAGCGTCGGCCGCGCTGGCCGTGCCTACTGGGGCGCTTACTCGGCCTCGAAGTTTGCCGTGGAAGGGCTCATGCAGATTCTCGCCGATGAATACGAGCACACGGGACGCATCCGCTTTAACAGCCTAAATCCCGGCGGCACCCGCACGGCCATGCGTCAGACCGCCTACCCGGCGGAAAACCCGATGGATGTGCCGGCGCCGGAAGCGCACATGGATCTCTATCTGTATCTGCTCTCCGACGCCTCAAAGACCGTGAACGGTCAGGCCGTCGACGCCCGGGACTGGAGCCCGGCTCAGCTTGAGAGCTCAGGGTAGGGAATCAGCACCGAGCTCTTTTTTCCCGCGCGCTTCTCGCGCGCATCCTCATTGCGTTTGCGTCGTCCGGCGGCTGCCGGCATGGGCAGCTTGAGAATCCCATAGAGCGCCTTGAGGTCGTCGTCAGACAGGGCTTCCGAACGCCCCCGGGCTAGCCGCGAGGGTAATACAACCGGGCCGTAGCGAACGCGTTTCAGGCGACTGACCTGGAGACCGCGCGATTCGAAAAGGCGGCGGATCTCCCGGTTGCGGCCTTCCAGCAGCACAACGTGGTACCAGTGATTTGTGCCGCGACCGTCGTAGTACTGAATGTCGCTGAAGGCGAGCACTTCGCCTTCATCCTCAATGCCGGCTATGAGTTCAGCGCGGTCGGCCTCCGAAAGCTTGCCGTTCACCCGCACGGCGTATTCCCGGTCGAGGCCCGTGGAGGGATGCATCATGCGGTTCGCCAGTTCACCGTCGGTGGTCAGGAGCAGGAGACCGCTGGTGGCAATGTCCAGGCGACCGATGGAAATCCAGCGTCCCTTACCGGCGTCCGGGAGATTGTCAAAGATGGTCTTGCGTCCCTCCGGATCTTTACGCGTCGAGACCTCACCAACGGGCTTGTTGTAGAGCAGCACCCGGGGAACCGCCGCGGCGACCTGCCGGCCGAGCGCTTTGCCGTCCACCTCGATGACGGCACTGTCCGTGACGCGCTGACCGAGGTGGGCCGGCTCCCCATCAACGGTGACACGCCCGTCTTTGATCCAGCGCTCCAGTTCACGGCGCGAGCCAAGGCCCCGGGCGGCGAGGACTTTCTGTAGTTTCTCGCCGGCGACGTCCGGATGGGTCATAACAAGTCAGTGCGGCCGCGGCAGCTGCACAACTTCAGCCCGCGGTTGCTCATCCGCCTCAGAGGTCTCACTGGAAGCGTCTGCTGACGGCTCTGCACCTTCCAGGTCCGTGACCACGTCCACAACCTGCGCGGGCCGCTCAGCGGCATCCTCGGCACCCGCTGCAGCTGCTTCCTCTGCTGCAGCGGCCGGCTGACCGTCGGCTTCCGAATCAGCATCAGCGGCCACGTCGGCTTCCGTATCCGGCCCCGTGGGGTTGTTGAAGCGTTCGCTCGCGGCATCGGCAGCGGCAAGGGCGGCGGCAATTTCCTCATCGAAGGCATCGGAATCGATGTCGACGTCATCGTCTTCGAGGGATTCGGCCACTTCGGCGGCGAGCCGTGCACCGGCAGTGTCTGTGCCCGCTTCCCCTTCGTCTTGCTCAGCCGCAGTCGCCGGATCACCTTCACCCGCATCTGGCTGTTCCGCGTCGGCGGCCGGTTCTGCAACGGAGGCCTGCTCCGCGTCAGCGGCCTCCTCCGCCGCCTGGATCTGGTCTGCCGCGTCGGCGGGATCGGTCTCCTGTCCGGCCTCTAAAGAGGCCGCGGCCTCTTCGACAATCACCGGCTCGATGAGCTCTCGGATCTCTGCCAGGGGCGGCAGCTGGTCGAGGCTCTTCAGGTTGAAGTAGTCGAGAAACTCCTTCGTGGTGCCGTACATGGCCGGTCGTCCGGGCACTTCCCGCTGGCCAACCACGCGAATCCAGCCCCGCTCGAGGAGTGTGCGCATGATGTTCTGACTGACGCTGACACCGCGGACCTGCTCAATATCGCCGCGGGTCACCGGCTGCTTGTAGGCCACCAGCGCCAGGGTCTCGAGCAGAGCCCGCGTGTAGCGCGGCGGCTTCTCTTCCCAGAGGCGACTCACCCAGGTTGAGAGTTCCTGGCGCACCTGGTAGCGGAAGCCGGAGGCGACGCGGGCCAGCTCATAGCCGCGGTTTTCCGCTTCGGTTTCCAGGGCCTTAAGCGCTTCCCGGAGATCCGCCCGGATCGTGTCTTTGTCTATTTCGCTCGCTTTAAAAAGCTTCACAAGCTGGTCAAGGGTGACCGGCTCGTGGGCGGCGAGGAGTGCTGCCTCGACGATCTGCTTGAGCTTTTCCGGCGTTTTGTTCAGAGGCTCCATATCAGAGGGCTCCGTTCGTCGCATCACCCGCGGCGCGGACGTAGATAGGCCCGAAGGCTTCGTTCTGCACGAAATCGATGAGTGACTCCTTAAGCAGTTCCATGATGGCGAGGAAGCTGACTACAACGCCGAGTCGGCCTTCCTCCGGGGTGAAGAGCTCGGAGAAGGGCAGGAAGTCCGTCGACTCATTGACGATCGACAGAACATGGCTCATGCGCTCCCGGACGGACAGCGGCTCGAGCTGCACGGCGTGGCGCTGATACATCTCCGCCCGTTTCAGCACCCGGGCCAGCGCCATGAGCACTTCCTTGAGATCCACTTCAGGATCGGCGTGCTCGCTCACCAGCTTCGGCCGGCCGGCCCGGGCCTGGTGCAGATCCCGCTCCATACGGGGCAGCTCGTCGATGTTTTCGGCAGCCGTTTTAATCTGTTCGTATTCCTGCAGGCGCCGGATCAGCTCTGCCCGTGGGTCGTCTTCATCATCGTCCGCTTCCACCGGTCGCGGCAGCAGCATGCGCGACTTGATCTCCGCCAGCATGGCGGCCATGACCAGGTATTCACCGGCGAGCTCAAGCTGCAGGGCGCTCATGAGCTCGATGTAGCTCATGTACTGCTCGGTGATTTCAGCGACGCGGATTTCGAGAATGTCGAGGTTCTCGCGACGGATCAGATAAAGCAGCAGATCCAGCGGACCTTCGAAGGTCTCGAGAAACACTTCCAGGGCGTGGGGCGGAATGTAGAGATCTTTCGGCAGCTCCTTAACCGTTTCCCCCTGCACGAGGGCCAGGGTCATCTGCCCGGATTCGTCGTTCTGGCGGATGGCTTCGAGACGATGCACCGTCGCGCCGCCACCGGGCGCCTGGCCTTCCGCCGTCGCCGGTTCCGTTGCCGGCTCCGTCAACGTGCCGGGGCCTGTCAGCGCCGGCGCATTGGCATCCTCGCCGGATCCAGCGGCAGTATCGGCGGCCGAAAAAGTCTGCTCGTCGCGCTCAGTGCCCATCTTCTCCCCTCCTCAGGCGCCGATGCCGATTGCGGCCCGGACGTCTTCCATCGTTTCTTTCGCCACGTCCCGCGCCTTCTCCGACCCCTCAAGGAGAATGGCGTGCACAAGACCCGGATCTTCTTCGAACTGCGCGGCCCGCTCCCGACGTTCAATCTGCTCAGCGGTGATGGCATCAATCAGCGGCTTTTTGCAGTCGATGCAGCCGATGCCGGCGCTCGTGCAACCTTCTGATACCCACTTGAGTGTCTTCTCGTCCGAGTAGATCTGATGCAGGCCGAAGACCGGGCAGTTCTCCGGATTACCCGGGTCCGTGCGCCGGACACGAGCCGGATCGGTCTGCATGGTGCGGATCTTCTCTTCCGTAGATTCCGGCGCTTCCCGGATCTCAAGGACATTGCCATAGGACTTGGACATCTTCTCGCCATCGAGGCCCGGCACCTTGGCCTGCTCCGTGAGGAGCGACTGAGGCTCCGGCAGGATGATGCGGCCGCCGCCTTCGAGGTAGCCGAAGAGCCGTTCCGTATCGCCGATGGAGAGGTTCTGCTGCTCGGCCAGGAGCGCCCGCGCCCGCTCCAGGGATTCCGTATCGCCCTGCTCGAGATAACTCTTACGCAGCTCCTGATAACGCCGACCGGCCTTCTTGCCCATCTTCTTTACCGCCGCCTCAGCCTGCTCCTCGAAGCCGGGTTCGCGGCCATAGATGTGATTGAAGCGCCGGGCAACCTCCCGGGTCAGCTCCACGTGGGCCACCTGATCGGCCCCAACGGGCACGTTTCCCGCCCGATACATGAGGATGTCTGCCGACTGCAGGAGCGGATAGCCCAGAAAGCCGTAGGTGGAGAGATCCTTGTCGTTCAGCTTCGCCTGCTGGTCCTTATAGCTTGGTACCCGCTCGAGCCAGGACACCGGGGTGATCATGGACAGCAGCAGGTGCAGCTCCGCGTGTTCCGGCACTTTCGACTGCACGAAGAGGGTGGCCGCGTTCGGATTCACCCCGGCCGCGAGCCAGTCTACGGCCGTATCGAAGGTGTACTGGTCGATGCGATCCGTGTCTTCCCAGTTGGTGGTGAGCGCGTGCCAGTCGGCGACAAAGAAAAAGCACTCGTACTCATGCTGGAGCTGAATCCAGTTTTTCAGCACGCCATGAAAATGGCCAAGATGCAGGCGCCCCGTGGGCCGCATACCAGACACCACTCGCTGGCTCGAATCGTTACTGCTCAATGGGGGACCTTAGTGTTGCGCGACGCGGACAATGTTGGCGGGTGGGGGTGTGTGCAGGTGAGGCGCATTATGCCCCTTTTCTACGGGCCCGGCAGCCCTGGGGGCGGCTCAGGGGAACTCGCCGGCGCCTGGACGGACCACCTCCCCACCGGCAACGGTCAGGTCCACCACCGTCGTTGGCTCGACGCCGCCGAAACCGCCGTCGATGACGAGATCAACGGCATGCTCAAGGCGCTCGCGAATGTCTTCCGGATCCGCCAGGTGCAGGTCTTCTTCCGGGAGCAGCATGGTGGTGGTGAGCATCGGCTCGCCAAGCGCCTCCAGAAGCCCAAGGGTAATGGGGCTGTCGGGCACCCGCAGGCCAATGGACTTCTTCTTCGGGTGGATGAGCCGCCGCGGCACCTCGCGGGTTGCTGGCAGCAGAAACGTATAGGGGCCCGGCGTCAGCCGCATGAGGATTCGGTAGGCGGCGTTGTCGACCCGCGCGTAGCTGCCGAGTTCTGAGAGATCCCGGCAGATGAGCGTCAGATCATGGTGTTTGTCGAGGCGCCGCAGCTGGCGCACCCGGTCGAGGGCAGCCTTGTCGCCAATATGGCAGCCGAGGGCATAGGTTGTATCCGTTGGATAAACCACAAGGCCACCTTTGCTGACGATACCGGCGGCCTGGTTCAGGAGCCGCTGCTGCGGATGGGTCGGATGAATGGAGAAATACTGACTCACGAAAAACTCAGACGGGTTTGCGGGGCCGTTTCTGCGTCCGGCCGATAGACTAGGGTATCATCGGCCGCGAGATCAGAGCCCTGTCACCTGTCGAAAGTACGCGTCGAAAATCCGTGCCGAAAGAAATCCTGCCATGAGTCAGCTCCTAGATTTTGTGCCCGTTGCGCTGTTCGTCGCCGTTTTCTTCCTGACGGACATCTTCTATGCAACCGCCGCGCTCATGGCCGGCGTTACCATGCAGGTGCTCATCTATCTGGCCCTGAAGAAGCCGGTCAGCCGCGAGCTGAAGATCACTTTCTGGGCGAGCATCATCTTCGGGGGCCTGACCCTCGCGTTCCGCAATGAAACCTTCATTCTCTGGAAGCCCACCATCGTCAACTGGCTGCTGGCTTGTATCCTCATTGGCACGCACTTCCTGTCGAATAAAACGGCGCTGCAACACATGCTCGGCAGCCAGCTGACGCTCCATGAGGAAGTCTGGACGC
Source organism: Pseudomonadota bacterium (assembly GCA_039180365.1). Taxonomy (GTDB): domain Bacteria; phylum Pseudomonadota; class Gammaproteobacteria; order Pseudomonadales; family Azotimanducaceae; genus SZUA-309. Next base: position 4,057 of record JBCDDI010000085.1, on the reverse strand, counting down.
GCCTCAATTTCGGCTGGGCCTTCGGCTTTTTCCTTGCCGGCGCCCTGAATCTGGTTGTCGCCTACAACTTTTCTCTCGATTTCTGGGTGAGCTACAAACTCATCGGCGGCTTCGCCCTGACCTTCATGTACATCATCGCAACCATTACCTACCTGGCATCCAAGGGTTATCTGCAGGAGCCGGAAGAAGCCGTGGGCGATGGCGAGGCGAGGCCCGATGGCTCCTGAGAAGGCGGCTGAGAACGCGGCCGGCCTGTCGCCGCGTTGAGCCCCTATCAGGCCCCAGCCCCGAGCCCGACGCCTCAAGAACCACAATGAAACACACCGAAGACATGGACTTCTCTGTGACCGAAACCGCTATGACCGCACCCATTCGCACGGCCCAGAGGCCACTCGCGCCCCTTAGCTCCCTTGCGCCTGTTGCGCCTGTTGCGCCTATGACAGCCCACAGCCCGCAACGACGGCAGCCGTTTCCGCTGTCTTCGCTGCTTTTGGTGGCCACCCTCAGCCTAGTCGCTGCCCTGGCCATGAGCCCTGCCAGCGCCCGGGGGGAGACGGCTTATATCTCCGACACGCTCACGGTACCGCTGCGCAGCGGGCCGTCGAATGCCAACCGCATTCTGCATCGGGGACTGCCGAGCGGCACCCGCCTCGAGATCCTCGGCCGGGACGGCGACAGTGGCTTCGTGCAGATCCGCACGGACCGCGGTACCGAAGGCTGGCTGCCGGGCCAGTACCTGGTCGACGAGCCCATCGCCAGAGACCGTCTCGTGGCCGCCAACCGACGCATCCGCGAGCTTTCGGACACCGTGCAGAAGCAGGAGACGACCATCAAAGCGCTCTCAAGCGGCAAGACGGCCTCCGAAGCCAACAGCGCGGACCTCTCCAGGCAGGTAAAGTCGCTGCAATCGGAGCTGGCGGAAATCAAACGAATTTCTGCCGGTGCGATAGCGCAGAACGAAACCAACAAAGAACTCATGGCCCTGAACGACCGGCTGCGCACGGAGGTGGATGAGCTGGTTGGCACCATCTCAGGCCTCGAAGACAACGTGCAAGAACGCTGGCTGCTGATCGGCGGCGGTCTGGTCCTGGCCGGACTCCTGATCGGTATTGCCATCAAAGCCAGACCCCGACGCTCAGCCTGGAACTGATGCCGTGACCGTCCTCAGCGTCAACGTCAACAAGGTCGCCTGGCTGCGCAATGCCAGGGAGGGCGCAACCCCCGATGTCTGCTGGGCGGCGGAGACGATTATCGCCGCCGGGGCAGCTGGCGTGACCGTGCATCCGCGACCGGATCAGCGGCACATTCGGCCAGACGATGTTCATGCCCTTGCATCCCTCCTGAAAGACCACCCGAGCATCGAATTCAACATCGAAGGCAATCCCTTTGCGGGGCCACGAGACAACGGCTATCCAGGCTTCGATGCACTCATCGAAGCCGCACGCCCCGCCCAGGCTACGCTCGTGCCGGACTCGGACGATCAGCTCACCTCCGACCATGGCTGGGATCTCTCCGGCGATACACGCCGCCTTGAGGCCGCCATCGCCCGCTATCAGTCCTGCGGTGCCCGGGTGAGCCTGTTTATGGATCCCGTGGAGGCGCAGATCGAGCGGGCCCGGGCCGTGGGGGCAGATCGCATCGAGCTCTATACGGGACCCTTCGCCGATGCGGCCGCTGCCCACGGCATCGACGCCGCAGCAACCCGCGAGCATTTTGAGCGCTATCTGGGCGCCGCCCGCTTCGCGAGCCAGCTCGGTCTCGGCGTGAACGCCGGTCACGATCTGGACCTGGATAACCTGATCCTGTTCCGGGAGATCACGGAAGTTGCGGAAGTGTCCATCGGTCATGCGCTGATCAGCGACGCTTTGAAGATGGGCCTGGATAGCGCCGTGCGCGCCTATCTGCGCGTACTCGCCGAGGCCTAGCGGCCGGCTGCAGCCCTGTTTCCGGACGGCTCCTGAAGAACTCGGCACCTTCTTGGTGTGGCCGCGCCCCGAGCGCTACACTCAGCCCATGAATACCCAAGCCAAGACAGTCCAGACCACTAAAGAGCGCGCCTCCGCCTTCAGCCGTTGCCGAGCAGGGGCGAATAGAGTCTACCTGGCCTCGTTATCGGTCGCGGTTCTCCGCCCCGCCGCAGCCTTCCGTTCCGCCGCGGCGCTCCTGCCTGCTGCGCTAGTTCTGTCCGCCGCGGCTCTACTTCCCGCCGCGACTTTTCTCTCAGCCGCGACTTTTCTCTCAGCCGCGACTTTTCTCTCAGCCGCGGCGCTGGCCGAAGAAGCCGACGCCCCTCGTGTGCGGCTGGAGACGAATCTCGGCAACATCGACCTTGAGCTCTACCCGGAGCGGGCGCCGGAAACGGTCGCCAACTTCCTCGCCCGGGTGGACGAAGGCTTCTACGACGGGCTGATCTTCCATCGGGTGGTTGCGGGTTTCGTCATTCAGGCCGGCGGCTACGATCACAAGCTCACCTACCGGCCACCGCCGGCCACGGTCGCCAACGAATCGGTTGGGGGCTTAAGGAACGAAAAGTACACCGTCGCCATGGCCCGACTCGCGGATCCTGATTCCGCGGACACGCAGTTCTTCATCAACGTCAAACACAACCCCCATCTCGACGCGACCGGCGACAAGCCCGGCTACACGGTCTTCGCCCGGGTGATCGACGGCGATTACGTGGTCACCACCATCGAGCTCGTGGACACAGGCATCGAAGCCGGAATGGCTGGGGTGCCGGAGGAAGACGTCATCATCAAGCAGGCCGTACGCCTCTGAGACGAAAGCCCCGGCCGCCCTTCGCGTCACGCCGGACCATTCGGTATCATGCAGCGCTTTTTTCGGCGCGCTCTCCATGCGTCGGCACTGACTGACAAGGTAGTACCATGAGGACCTTTTTCATCTTCGCGGCCAGCGCGCTTCTGCTCGCCGCCATTACCGTCGAACTCTCCACCCGGCTCTGGCCCGACAGCTCCCTGGCATTGCTGGTGATCGCGGCGCTCGCGCTCCTTGCGCAAGGCTATCTGAGCCTGCGCTTCGCCCCGGCCGCAGCTGCCGGCACCGCACCAACAAAAACTGCCGGTCGCAGCAATAGCCAACAGAAAGACAACCGACAGAAAGACGCCCGGCAGAAGGACGCGGGACGCAAACAGGGTGGCAACCGGCCGCAGCGCGAAGCCGCCCCTGGAGGCAAGGCCGAGCCCGCGCGAGAGAAGCGTGCCAGCGGGACTCCCAGTCCGGACAAAGCCGCCAGCGCACCAGCTAGCGAGGCCCCGAGCGGCGGCCCGCGGGAGAATGGCACCGTGAAGTGGTTCAACCGCTCGAAAGGGTTCGGCTTCATCATTCGCGATTCCGGCGATGAGATTTTTGTCCATCAGCGCTCCATCCTCGCCGAAGGCACCGGCGACAACCGACGGCGCCCAGCCCTGAAGGACGGCCAGGCGGTGACCTTTGTCGTCGCCAACCGGGAAAAAGGGCTTCAGGCCGAGGAAGTCTCTCCGGCCTGATTTCCCAGGCCCTCGACAAAGGGAATTCAACGTGAATCTTCGCGCGCTGCTCACCGAGCGATTTGACCGGGCTTTCGAAGCCGCAACCGGCAGCGCCGTGCCTGCGCAGCTGAAGCTTTCCGGTAAACCACAGTTCGGTGACTACCAGGCCAACGGAGCCATGGCGGCCGCAAAAACGCTGGGCCGGAAGCCCCGGGAAATCGCCGAGGCCGTGGTGGCCGCGGTGGAGGTGGAAGACCTCGTCGCAAAACTGGAAGTGGCTGGTCCAGGCTTCATCAATGTTCATCTGAAGCCGGAGTTTCTGGCTGGCGCCCTTGATGCGCCTGCCCTCACTCCGGTACCGGTTCCAGAGCGGGTGGTCGTCGACTACTCCAGTCCAAATCTCGCCACAGAGATGCACGTTGGCCACCTGCGCAGCACCATCATCGGCGATGCCATCGCCCGTGTGCTCGAGGCCCTCGGTCACTCGGTAATCCGGCAGAACCACGTTGGCGACTGGGGTACGCAGTTCGGGATGCTCATCGCCTATCTCGAGGAAAGCGGAGAAGGCTCCG
>JBCDDI010000084.1:0-10143 GCA_039180365.1 Pseudomonadota bacterium | reverse complement strand
GTTTGCGCTCTGCCTGCGCCTTTGCCCCCGTGCTGCTTTACGCGCTCTGGGCCCGCAAGCGCCTATCGGTGCGCGACGGGACGCTCCTGCCCGGCCTCGCCAACGGCGTGCTCTTCTCCGGCGAGTTCTGCCTGCTGTTTCTTGCGCTGGATCTGACAAGCGTGTCGCGGGTGTCGCTGTTCTTCTACACGATGCCGCTCTGGGTCGCCGTCGGTGCGCACTTCCTTGTGCCCGGCGAGCGCCTGACGGGGAACAAGGTCGCAGGCCTGGCCGTTGCTTTTGCGGGGATCGCAACGGCGCTCCTGGGCGGTTCAGAGAGCGGCAGCTGGCAGGGTGATGTGCTCGCGCTGGGTGGGGCGCTCTGCTGGGCAGGCATTGCCCTTCTGGCCCGCACGACGAAGCTGGCCGAAACCAGCCCGGAAATGAATCTCCTTTATCAGCTGGGGGTCTCCGCAGTGCTGGTGATACCGCTGGCCGTGCTGCTTGGAGACACGATCCGCGAACCAACAACCCTGATCTACGGCATTTTTGCCTTCCAGGTGATCGTGATTGTTGCGATCGGCTTTGTGGTCTGGTTCTGGATCCTGTCCGTATACCCCGTGGCCAACATGGCATCCTTCAGCCTGCTGACCCCGGTGTTCGGCATCTTTTTCGGCTGGCTCATCTTTGCGGACCAACTCACCGGCAGCTTCCTGCTCGGCCTGCTGCTGGTCGGCGCGGGCCTCGTGCTCGTTAACAGGAACTGACGGGGCTCAGCCGGAAGCTGCGACCTTCGCGGGGGCTTCTACGGGTCTGGAAGCCGGCGCCATGAGCACGCCGGGCCGCCTGAGTTCATGGGCCACATTCAGCAGCGCTGTGAGCAGCAACACGGCGCCCGCCTGGTGGGCGGCTGCGAGGGGAATGGGTACCACCATAAGCAGCGTTGTGATGCCGAGGGCCACCTGCAGCAACACAGCCCCAAGCAGCAGGTCGAGTCCGAGACGCAGGCGACCATCGAGGCTTCGACGCCGGGCCAGCCACCAGAAAACGACGATGGCGCTCGCTACGGACATCGCCAGCCAGCGGTGGTTGAACTGCACCGCCGTGATGTTCTCAAAGGCGTTCCGCCACAGCGGCTCCATGAGGAGCATTCCGTCTGGCACCCACTGGCCGTTCATGAGCGGGAAGGTGTTGTAGGTGAAGCCCGCTTTGAGCCCCGCAACAAAGCCGCCGGAGGCAACGGTCAGCAATACAAGGCCTGTCAGCACGAGCTCACCGGAAGCCCAGCTGTTCTTAACGCGCACCTGCTTGCGGCCTCGCAACAGGTCTAGGGCCAGCCAGAACATGAAGACATAGATCACAATCGCCAGCAGCAGATGCGCCGTCAGTCGATACTGAGACACGCTGGGGTTATCGACGAGCCCGCTTTGCACCATGTACCAGCCCATCAGGCCCTGGGCGCCGCCAAGGCAGAAGAGCAGCGTCAGCTTCGGGAGCAGCGGCCGATCCACCTGGCGCCGCAGCAGGAAATAGAGGAACGGCAGACCAAAGAGCAGGCCGATGACCCGACCGAGCACCCGGTGCAGGTACTCGAGCCAGAAAATGCCCTTGAAACCTTCCAGGTCCATTCCCGCATTTTTCAGCTTGTATTCCGGGTACTGCCGGTACTTCTCAAAGGACTCCTGCCACTCGGCTTCCGACAGCGGCGGCAGCACGCCCATGATCGGTTCCCACTCGACCATGGAGAGACCGGAGCCCGTCAGTCGGGTGACGCCGCCGAGCACAACCATGCAGAAGATGGTGGCACAGCAGACCAACAACCAGACCGCGAGGGTCCGATCGTGCTGGAACGGACGATCCGCTAAAGCAACTTGAGCCAAGGGAATCAGCTCGCGTTCTTCAGCGCCGCGATCCGCTCTTCGAGGGGCGGATGGGACGAAAAGAGAGCTCGAAGTCCGGCTTTGGTACCGGTGGAGATGCCGAAGGCCACCAGTGAGTCAGGCATAGTGCTCGGCACCTCCTGGTAGCGCTTGAGACGCTCCAGAGCGGCAATCATCTTCTGCCGACCGGCAAGATCCGCACCGGCGTTGTCCGCCCGGAACTCCCGCTGCCGGGAGAACCACATGACAATGGCGCTCGCGAGGATCCCTAGCACAATCTCGGCGGCGATGGTGGTTACCCAGTAGCCAATACCGAGGCCCTGCTCGTTCTTCAGGAGCACGCGGTCGACAAAGAAGCCGATGATGCGGGCCAGGAACAGGACGAAGGTGTTCACCACCCCCTGAATCAGGGTCAGCGTAATCATGTCGCCGTTGGCGACGTGGCCGATCTCGTGGCCAAGGACCGCTTCCACTTCGTCCCGGCTCATGTGTTCGAGCAGACCGACGCTCACCGCGACCAGTGACTTGTTTCGAGAAGCGCCCGTTGCAAAGGCGTTCGGCTCCGGCGACGGGAAGATCGCCACTTCCGGCATACCGATCCCCGCGGCTTCCGCCTGACGCGCCACGGTTTGTACCAGCCAGCGCTCACCGTCGTTGCGCGGCTGCTCGATCACCTGCGCCTTCGTCGACCACTTCGCAATGGCTTTCGACATCAGCAGAGAGATGAAGGAACCGCCGAAGCCAAGGAGCGCGCAGAAAACGAGCAGCGCCTGCAGGTTCAGGTCAACGCCGTTGTTATAAAGGATGCTCTCGAAACCGAGCAGCCTGAAGGTCATGCTGGCGAGAACGATGACCGCAAGGTTGGTACCCAGAAACAGAAGTACTCTCTTCATATCGTGCTGTCTAAGTGTCCTGCATTAAGGAAGATTCGAGTTTGAGGGGTTTTTCGAGCTGTAGCTCAGCCCTCGAGAGTTGGTGCCGGCGCCCAGGCCTGTCTTGAGCCAGCAAGCTACTGGTCCGCACCATTGAAGTGCCCTATTCGCCGGGCTGACTAAGAATATGGGGCCATCGGCCCGGACTCCAAGTCTCTAAAGGCGCCGCACGGGCGGGTAGCCGTCTCTATAGGACCGATTATAGACCCTCAAGTTCGCCACCGGGTGAAAACCGCCCCTGCGCCCACCGGCCTACTCTCCGGGAAGCCCTGGCAGTATGCTTGCGCTGTACCTAGAGATACGCACACAGGCAGCATGCATGAGCAATGAGGAAGGCGTCAGTTCCAGCGGGGACGAGGCAACAGCAGGGAACGATACAGAGGTCGTCGCACCAAAGCGCAAAGCGCCGCTGTGGCAACGAGCGCTGCCCTGGCTGATTACCATTGCCTGTTTTGCCTACCTCTACAATCGGATTGCCAGTCAGACCCCGGAGGGGATGACGGTGATCGGCTATCTCGCCGACGTTTTTGCCTCCGTCAACTGGATCGCCTGGCTCGGCCTGATGATCCCTTATTCTTTTCTTTATCTGCTGATCGATACGGCCGTGCTCTGGCGCGTGATCCGCTGGTTCAACGCTGACGACATTGCCTATAAGGATCTGCTTCCCGTCCGGGCAAGCACGTACATCATTTCGATCCTCAACGAACAGGTGGGGAAAGGCGCCATGGCCGTCTATCTCAACCGGCGCGAAGGCGTGCCGGGCTGGGAAGTCGCCTCAAGCATGCTGTTCATCATGTTCTGTGAGTTCTTCTATCTCCTCAGCTGGGCGCTGATCGGGGTGACCGTAAGCTGGGAAATCGTGCCGGAAATTTTCCACAACATTCCCTACATCGCTCTGGGTGCCGCTATCTTCCTGGCCGCCTTTATCTTTTTCTTCCGCAGCGATCGCTTCGATGCCGTTGGCTTCCGCCAGAAGCCGCTGCTCAAGTCCTTCCGCAACGCGAAGTGGCACTACTACCTGACGATCATGGTGTTGCGCTCTCCTGCGCTTGTGGGGGCTGTATGGGTTTATTCCGTGGCCGCCGGACTCTTCGGCGTTGAAATCCCCTTTATTCAGATGATCGGCGTCCTCCCGCTGATCTTCTTCGGCACCCTGATCCCCGGCCCCTTCCGGGCTTTCGCGGTTGCCCTCTGGCCCACACTGTTCCCGGACTACGTCGCCGAAATGGCCATCTTCGGCTTCGTGCAGCACAACTTCTTCCTGCTCTTCAACGCAGGCATTGGTCTCTTGTTCCTGCGCCGGGCTAATCGGGAGCTGTTCAGCGGTGAAGCCGCGCCCCAGAAAGCCTGAACCGTAGGTCCCCGGGCGGCTTTCTCTATGCCGCCCAGAGCCCCACAGAGCACTTACCAAAGTCTATTGACGTTTTCCTTAGCGCCTGTGCTACGGTGTTGGACTGCCGGTTGGGGGACCGGGAGAGACACTTTCGGGGATTGAATTATGTGGTACAGACCCTACTGGCGGTGCGCGCGTGCCGCTGCCTGCCTGCTTATGCTCACGACAATACCCGCCTGGGGGGTGGTGTCCGTGCCGGTGCCGAACGACGGCCTGGCAAACGCGGGTTTCGAAGAACCGCTGGGACCACACGGTGAAATACCCGGCTGGGACATCTTCGCGAGGGAATTCGTAGAGGTCCGTGACGGCGACGACGGCGGTGACTTTCCAATCTACGATCACCTGGGCATTGCTGTCCCAGCCCTCTCCGCGGAACGATCTCTGCTGCTCGGTCTACCGCAGGATGCCCATGGCCATCAGCCAAAGGGATTCAACAAAGTTGTCAGCAATCCCTTCGTGGCTACGGAAGGTGAACTCACACTCCGCCTGCGTCTATTCAGCTTCGAAACCCATGGCAACGACAGGGTGTTCTTTGAGATCGAAGACACAGGTTTTCGCTGCGCCGATGCAAGCTGCGAGAACGTTGAGTACGCGGATCATCCAGCTGACTTGAGCCATATCCGCTTTCGCTTCGAGCAACTTGAGAGCACGGCTGGCAGTCGCCGTCTCGAGGAGGTGACACACCTCTGCACCACGGGTCCTCACTGTCAGCTTGCCATCGACATTGGTGACGACCGCACGCCCCTCTACGATTCCGGTATTTATGAACTGACCATCGACGGTATCGACCCCGACCGCGTCGTCAGCCTGCGCATGGGCCTCAGAACCACACACAACACACGGCGACCAACGTGGCTCTACCTCGACGACGGCGCCGCGCCACCGGAAGCGGTGATCCGCGTGAATCCAGGCGACACGCCGGATCAGCCTGCGCTCGAGGGGGACTTCGTGGTCGCAGATTGCCTCGAATCCGAAGGTGTAGGACTGCGCTGCGACTGGTCGGCCAGCGGCGGCGGCTGGGCCTCGCCACGTACCGTAGAAGATCAAGACATCGCCTTCTTCTGGTTCCCGGACGATCAGCCGGTCACCCTGACGCTCACCGTCACCGCTGCGGATGGTCAGAGCAGTTCCGTCAGCCGGAGCCTCAATATCATCAACGCAGAACCGGCCGTGAACGCACTTAACGTTGAGATCCTGAGCGGCACAGCGGGCACGACAATCTGCCGCTTCGCGGATCCGGGCATCGGCCGCTACGACGACGACGGGCTCATCCCCGGCGGCGAGGAGCTGCATTACCTCGTCGGCGGCGGCACGGAGCTCGAAAGCCAGCAGGAATCCGAAGCGTCTTTCACCAGCGGTTTCTTCCGCGTTGCCGTTGGTCCCGGCGGTGCTGTTTGCCAGATCCAGGACAGCGACGGCGCCACCGGCAGCGATGCTTTTTCAGTTTTCGAGGTAGACCCGGGCACCCTCACCAGCCGACTGGGTGATGAAGGCCGGGTCGCTGGGGTTGGCGGCAACGACACGATAGCCAGTGCCTTTACGCTCCGCACAGACTGGACCTACGTCGCTGCCCTCGGCGATCCCACGGACATCGACGTCTATCGAATCGTGAGCAAAGACGGCACACCGCTTGCCGCCGGCTCAGAGCTGGTTGTTGCTTTGGAAGGACTGCCGGCGGACTACGATCTACTGGTGCTTTCGAACGGTGGTTCTACGGAAGCCTCGCCCTTCTTCAACGCGCCGTTCTTTAATGCGCCGTTCTTTAATGCCCCGTTCTTCAACGCGCCCTTCTTTAACGCGCCTTTCTTCAACGCTCAGTTCAATTCGGTACCCTTCTTCAACGCACCCTTCTTCAATGCGCCCTTCTTTAACGCGCCGTTCTTCAATGCCCCCGTCAAGAAGAGTCCGTTCTTCAACGCTGGGGATCCAAGCCAGGTGTTCAACCGCGCCTTTGACGAGCTGCCGCTCTCCGAGGTTGGTCTCGCCGCCCCCGATGGCAGCAATGTGTCCAGCAGCGACATCAGCGTGACTGAAGTCGGTAGCCTGAGCCTCAGGGACCTGCAATCCACACCCGGCATTTCTCTGAAAGCCCTCTCCGCAGAGCCAAGCCTCGGCAACGAGAGAGTGTTATTCGAAGTCGGCCCGAGCGAAACGGAGATTTACGTTGCGGTGGTTGGCAACGGCCTGGCCTTCTCCGCGACCCAGCCCTATGAGCTGACCGTGGAGGCTTCGACCCCACCCAGCCAGAAGCAGCTTCTCGAAGGCACCGGCTTCTGCGGTCCGGAGCCAACGATTCCCGGCGACCTGAGCTCGCCGCCCCTTTATGGCAGCAGCTGGACGGCGGCGGCGAGCGGCGATCCTGCGGCGGGCTCCGTGCTGATTCTGACCCAGCGGGAACGCTTCGAGATCGAGCAGACACCGGCGGCAGCTGCCGCGGTCGCGAGCGGCACCTTCCTTTCAGAGGCCGCCTTCTGGAGCAACTTCTGGGCCGGGATCGACGCCTACGCGGCCGAGGTCGGCGGCACAGTCGTTTCCATTGACGGCGCCCTCTTTGAGAACGCCGACCAGGACCCCTGCAACGTTGCGACCCGCAACGCGCTGGTGAACGCCATCCGCAACGGCTACATCATCGACCCTGCGAGCGGCAGCTTCCGCAACCCGAGTCTTGAATCCGTTGTGATCATTGGCGGACAGAACATCCTGCCGCCCCTGGCCGTACCCGATGAAAGCCTTGTCGGCAACGAAGCGGACTTCACCACAGATCTCTGGGTACGCCCGGGTACACCGCTTTCCGTGGCCACCGCCGAAGGCTACAACCTTACCGATGCTGTGTTCACTGATCTCGAACCCACACCCTATCGCGGCCGCGAGCTGTACCTCGAAGACCGGCCCGTGGCTCGCCTTGTCGAGCGCCCGGCAGAGATTCTCGGCAAGCTCGACGCCTTCTTCGCCCTGCGTGCCGGTAGTGCAGCCAACTTCGGCCGTCTCGCTTACGGCTACGACTTCTTCTGCGACGGTACCGCAGAGGTTGCCGCGCTGCTGGGTGTCGACGGAGGCAACGTCGGCTCGCCCTGCGCCGGTGGCAGCGCCTGGACCGCGGATGATCTCACCCAGGACTGGCTGAATGGCGGCACTGCCACCTGCCTTGAGGCAAGCGCGGCGGATCCTCTGGAAATTGCCGCCATCAATGCTCACATGACCACCTACGGCGCGCTCTCTGCCTTCGGCTACGCGGAGGGGCTCTTAACGGGGGACTTCGACGACGTTGTTCCCGCCGCCACGGCAGCGCAGTGCCTCGACGGCACCCTGACGCTCACCATCGGCTGCCACAGCGGCCTGAACATCCCCGATCGCTGGGCCCTGCCCGGAGAACTCAATCTGCCCTTTGACCCCGCCCTCGACTGGACGGAACTGCTCGGCTTCATGCTGGCACCTCGCGGCTATGGCCTCGGCGACAACACCGTGGCGGATCGCCTGACGGAAGGGATCATCACCCTTGTGGTTGAAGAACTGAACCTTGGGCTCACCCTCGGGGAAGCGCTGGTGAACGCCAAGCGCCGCTACATCATGGGCCTGAACCAGATTGACGTGCATGACGAGGACAGCCTGATCAATCTGGCGCTGTTTGCGCCACCGCAGCTGACTTTCCCGCCGCGAAGCCTGGGCGCATTCAGATCCAGCAGCTCTGCAGCGAACGCCACAGAAAGCGGTGCCGGCACCCTCGCCCTGACCATTACGGAAAACCGGGCGGATGGTCGCACAGAGTACCTCGTTGGATCCGAGACTACGCCCGAGACACTGTCTATTACCCGCTTCGACGATCTGAACTTTCGTGGCAGTTTCTTCCAACTCGCACCCGGTGGCGCCCAGGCCGCCTACGGCAGAGCCCTGCAACCAGCGACCCTGCCTTTCGAAGACAGGCCGCAGATCGAGGCCCCGGACGGCAATCTCGTCCACGGCGTCGCCCTGGTCGCGCGGACATCGACCTCTCCCTGCCCGATCAACAGTCGCAGCAGCGGCAGTTGCAACGTCGCCGCCACCTATTCCGACCTGGGCGGCCCGGATGCCGACAACGGCTTTACTTTCAATCCGGTCTTTCCTCTGCCCCAGCACGACTGGCTGGTCTATGAGGACGGCGCTGCAGACTCGGGCCTTGAGCCTTTCAGCTGCGTCGAGGCACTCATACCGACACAGCTCGGGGTCGCGACAACCCTGGATACCGGCGAGCGAGTCAGTCAGAGCCTGATCGTTGGCACCGGTCAGTTCCGCTGTGACCCGGAAACGTCGACCGATCAGGTACTCGGTCAACAGCGCCTGTTCGACAGTCTGAACCTGGAAACACTCTACCCCGTAGGCAGCACGCCAGCTGCAGCCCGCGCCATCGACGGTGACTTCGATCCACCGCAGGTCAGCGTGCAGTCGGTCATCTCCGATCCGATAACCGGGAATGTGACTGCCACCCTTGAAGCAACAGACGCGCTCACCGGCGACAACGGCATCCGCGAGATCATCGCGCTCGTCTATTGGGACGCCGGTGCCAGCAATGCAGAGACAGGCATTGTTGAGTCCTATTCCCTGAAGCCGGAAAGCCTGAACGCAGAGCCCTTCGGCGGCACCATCGTGCTGGAAAACGCCATCGACCAGCGCATCGCCTTCCAGTACGTCGACGGAGCCGGCAACCTCACGCAGAAGAGCGACAAGGGCACCCTCATCCGGCCGGTACCGGTAGAGATCCTCGAAGCCGATATCAGCATCACAAGCATGAGCACGCTGGCCATTGCCATTGGCGACTTCTGCACGCTCCAGTCGCCAACGATCAGCTATCGCATCGACGACGGCAGTCCAACCAGCTTCACCATCGACAATCCGCCCGCCGGGGTCAGCATCGCCATTGAACCGGAAGGAGACTGCGATGCCACGCTGATTGTCGAAGGGATCGATTTCGCCTTCACCGCGTATGGCGATAGCGCTCTGTTCACCGTTGAGATCCGCGCGCCTGGCGCGATTGGATCGGACTCGGAGCCGGTCGCAGCGCCACCGGTTATCGTCCTGGAGCTGCCGCTGCTGCCCTCAGGAACCGTTGCGATGGACTATCCAGATCAGACCTTCCGCGCCTTCGGTGGGGTTGGCGGCTTCCGCTGGTCTGTCAGCAACGGTGCGCTGCCGCCTGGACTCAGACTGACCCAGGCAGATGACTCAGAAGAAGCGGTGCTCAGCGGAGGACCAACCGCGTTTACTGGCTCACCTTACGAGTTCACGATCACAGCAACAGACGCCGGAGGCATCTCCGAGTCCGCGGAGGTAGCCATCGAGGTCTATCCGCCGCCAATTCTCATCGACACCACGGAGTTACCCGAAGGCCAGCAGGGCTTCGCCTACCTCGCCAGTCTCTCAGCCAGCGGGGGCAGCGGGACAGCTGCCTGGCGATTGACGTCGGGCAGTTTGCCGGCGGGTCTCGATCTCCTGGAGAATGGCAATCTCGAGGGCACTCCCCTCGATTTCGGTGAGTTCCCCGTGACGGCCACCCTCGACGACGAAAACCCGAACGTGGTCGACATCAGCGTCGATCTGACGCTGATCATTTTCCCCCCACCGTTGATGATCGATACGGCGACTCTGGCTGACGGGCGCGTGGGCGAGAACTATCTTGCGGAGCTGACAGCGATCGGAGGCAGCGGCACTGCCGAATGGATTCTTGCTCCCGGCAGTGAGCTGCCCGCCGGTCTCGAACTGATCAGCCTGAGTGCCAATCGCGCAGAACTCCGGGGCACACCGACAGCCTTCACAGAAACACCCGTTGCTTTCTCAGTGATCCTCGATGACGCCGACGAAACGGTAGAAGACGTACGGGTTGCTCTGACCATCAGGATCCTGCCCGCACCGCTGCTGATTGAAACAGACAGGTTGCCGAACGGCACGAAGGGCGAGCGCTACCGCACGCGGCTGGTAGCCACTGGCG